>NZ_JBWKNR010000006.1:0-274536 GCF_059415665.1 Pseudomonas sp. GW821-FHT10B02
CGGTAGTTCAGTCGGTTAGAATACCGGCCTGTCACGCCGGGGGTCGCGGGTTCGAGTCCCGTCCGCTGCGCCATATTGAAGTCACAAAGAAAGCGACCCAAGGGTCGCTTTTTTTGTGCTTGTCATTTGCTCCACCGATGAATTTTCTGTGGTGATTTCCCGGCTACGGTTTCAGTGATCCGCCGATGTGTTGCACAATAGGCACCGATCGTTTTACTCAGGATTTGCAATGTCAAAGTCAACCGTCTTCAGTGCGCTCGGGCTGGCCCTGGTGCTGGCGGGTGTTTCCGGCTGTTCTTCGAAGAAAGCTGCCATCTACGAACACGAGAATTTCGACGACTCGGGTACCTATTCGCGCAGCTTCCCGGTCAGCGAGGCCAGTACCTGTGAAGCGGCCCGGCGTGCCTTGCTCAGCCAGGGATACATCATCACCAGCAGCGATGCCGGTCAGGTCAATGGCAACAAGAGCTTTCAGCAGACCGGCGAGTCGCACCTGCAGATCAGCTTCAACGTGGTCTGTGCCCGCGACAGCGGCGACGAGCAGCGCTCGACCATGTTTGCCAACGCCTTGCAGGACCGTTACGCGCTGAAAAAATCCAATACCTCGGCCAGCGTCGGTGTGGGCGTGCTGGGGTCGCTGTCGATGCCGATTGGCTCCACCGACGATTCGATGGTCAAGGTGGCCAGCGAGACCGTGACCTCGGCCAAGTTCTACGAGCGTTACTTCGCCCTGGTCGAAAGCTTCCTGCCCAAGGAACAGAAGAAAAAGGCCTCGCTGAAAAAGCCGCAAGAGACGCCTGCGCCAGCGCTGGGGATTCCTGAAAGTACTCCGCTGCCAGCACCTGCTGCCCTGGCTCCGGCCGAAGCAGCTGCGCCTGCGCCAGCACCTGCGGCGGTTGAGCCGGCTCCGGCGCCAGCCCAGCAGGTACCGGTTGTCGAAGCCGTATCGGCGCCTGTGGTCGACGACAGCAAGGGTTCCAAGCCGGTTCCACCACCGGTCGAGGCGACGCCGATCAATGCCGAGCAGCCTGCGCCTGCAGCCGCTGAACCGGTATCGAGCGTGGCGCCGGCAGCGCCTGTCAGCAGCCCTGAGCAGGCGCCGCAGTAAGGGCGGATAATTTTTCCAACTGCTGCTACGTTGTTTTGATAAGCGTCATTGTCATTTTTCTTTCATCGCGGCACTTTAGGCTCGATGACGAATCAATGAAATGAATGAGAAACGACGGAGCAGACGATGGACGACTATCAAGAAGAACTACTCGAATACCGCGCCTTTGAACTCGATCCACCCGAGCCTGCCGAAGACGCCACCGAGCTGTAGTTTCAGCCAGTAAGCCGCTGGCTACGGCGAAACTCACCCGGGGTCATGCTGTTCCAGCGCTTGAACGCGCGCTGAAAGGCCTCGGCCGAAGCAAACCCGAGCAGATAGGCGATCTCGCCAAAGGCCAGTTCCGTATCACGGATATAGGCCATGGCCAGGTCGCGGCGGGTATCGTTGAGGATGGCGCGAAACTGCGTGCCTTCCTCGGCCAGCTTGCGCCGCAAGGTCCAGGTCGGCAGTTGCAGGTGCCGCGCCACTTCCTCCAGATCCGGTTCCCGGCCGCCATTGAGCAGCGGTCCGAGCAAATGGGCGATGCGTTCGCCCAGGCTGCGGATTCGCGTGCGTTGCTCAAGTTCCGCCTCACATAACTTCAACAGATGCTGCCAGGTGCTGGGGCAGTGCGCCGGATTGCGCAGGGCAAGGCTTGCCTGGCTCAGGCGTAACTGGTTGGTCTGCGCGCCAAACTGCACCGGGGTGCTGCACAGCGTCTGGTAGTGGGCGGCATAGGCGGGGGCCTCGAATTCGATCTCCATCCGTTCGGCCACCAGCTTCACGCCGGCCAGGCTCGACAACTGCGCGAGCCAGCCGGACAGCAGTGAATCGACCACGAAGCGGTTGTAGGCGTTGTAGGGGCTGATCGAGTAGAAACGCAGCCAGGCACCGCCGCTGTCGGCATGGAAGCTCGAATGGCCACGGTAGTTGGCGGCGTACAACGGCTCGAAGCGCAGCAAGGTGCGCGCTGCTTCGCCGACAGTGGGCGCCTGGGCCGCAGTGACGCCGGCCAGGCCTGCCTGGCTGAGGCGGCTGATGCAACCCATGTGCAGACCCAGGGCAGGGTCAGCGGTCAGTTCGATGGCGGCATGGCCCAGGTGCATGTAACGCGGGATGGACAAGCGCGCACCCGCTTCGGCCAGGCGTGCAGAGTCCAGGCCGTAGCGCTCCAGCAGCGCTGTAGGCTCGATCCCGCGTTGCTGCAGGATTTCACTCAGGGGCTGGATAAAACCGACTGAGAGATCACCCAGACGCATCCGCGGGCGGTTCATGGCCGACCTACAGCCACAGGTTCAGCAGACGCGCACCTGAAGTGCGGTTGCCGTTCAGGTTGAGGCCGGCGCGGTTGGCAAAGCCCTGGCCATCGGCGACCACATCCCAGAAACGCCCGCGCAGGAACACGCTCATGCTGCTCATGTCGCCGGGGTTGGCCTTCAGGGTCAGTTGTTGCCAGGCCTGGGCTTCACTGATTTCGCCGGGCTTGAACGGCAGTGAAGCCGCCAGCGGTTGATGGCGGTTGCCGCGCCAGGGTGCATTCCAGCTGTCTTTACCACCCAGAAACGCTGGGTTGGCGATGAACTGCGCCGACTGGTTAGCCAGTTGTTGCTGATTGCTCGGGTACCAGCTGTCGCTGCCGATCAGCACGCCCAGGCGTCCGGCCGGGGTCTGCAGGACTTGCGGCGGCTGATCGATGCCGCTGTCGATGTAGCGGCGCACTTCACTGTCCGGGTGTTGCTGGCGCTGGGGCTGGCCGAGTACCGAGCCGTCGCCGGCAAACACCAGGCTGCTGTTGTACAGGGCGCCTGAGCCGACTTTGAGGGTACCGCGCTCGACATAAGGGGAGGGCAGGACAATCGAGCCCGCCACCAGGGTCACGCCGAATTCCCTGGCCAGGCCGCCGAACAGTTGCTGGTAGTCGCTGGCCATCTGCTGCGCCTTCATGCGCAGGTGGGCATCGGCGCGACGGTCATCACCTTCGGCGCCGAGCATGGCCAGACCGTAGCTGATCGGGTTGCTCAGCTCCAGCCATTGCCAGGCTTCGCGACGCTGGGTGACCTGGTACAGCTCGTTCTTTTCGCCCCGGGCCCAGAGCCAGGTGCCGATATGCTCAGGCAGGATGACGATGGTCCGGGCGTTGATCAGGCCCTGGCTGCGCGCCTGCTGCAGATAGGCGGCCAGCTTGCGGTGCAGGCGTTGCAGGTTCTGGTAGTCACTGGGGTACAGCTGCGGCTCGACCCCCAGCAGGTTGCCATGGTCGGCGGGAACGCCTTCGCTCAGGGCCAGCTCGATGCGCAGGTCCGACAGGTAATGCCCGGTCGGTCGTTGCCCGGTCCAGAACCCGTAGCCGCACAACGCAGCAATGACAACCAGCGCCAGGGCGCTCAACAGAAGTTTTCGCATGAAACAGCACAGCGCCAGCAAGGGATTCAGCGCTAAGGGTAGACCTCGGGTGCAGTAGGATCAATAACTTGTCACTTTCGGTCATTGAGCCATCGCGGCTGGCTCTTTAATGTCGGCCACAGATAACCGACGGGCCCCGCCATCCGTGCGAGGCGCCCGCATCCCGTGATTACGCCTGTTGTGGAGTTCACTATGGCTGCTGCTCATTACCCGCACCTGCTCGCCCCGCTGGACCTGGGGTTCACCACCCTGCGCAACCGCACCCTGATGGGCTCGATGCATACCGGCCTGGAAGAAAAGCCAGGTGGTTTCGAGCGCATGGCCGCCTATTTTGCCGAGCGCGCCCGTGGCGGCGTCGGCCTGATGGTCACCGGCGGTATCGGACCGAACGTGGAGGGCGGGGTGTATTCCGGCGCCGCCAAGCTGAGCACGCCGGAAGAAGCCGATAAACACCGCATCGTTACCAAGGCCGTACATGAGGCCGGTGGCAAGATCTGCATGCAGATCCTCCACGCCGGTCGTTATGCCTACAGCCCAAAGTCGGTGGCGCCAAGCGCCATCCAGGCGCCGATCAACCCATTCAAGCCGCATGAGCTGGACGAAGAGGGTATCGAGAAGCAGATCCAGGACTTCGTCAATTGCTCGCTGCTGGCACAAAGCGCCGAGTACGACGGTGTCGAGATCATGGGCTCGGAAGGTTACTTCATCAATCAGTTCCTCGCCGCCCACACCAACCAGCGCACCGACCGCTGGGGTGGCAGCTACGAAAACCGCATGCGCCTGGCGGTGGAAATCGTTACCCGTGTGCGTGAAGCCGTCGGCCCGAATTTCATCATCATCTTCCGTCTGTCGATGCTCGACCTGATCGAAGGCGGCAGCAACTGGGAAGAGATCGTGCAGTTGGCCCAGGCGATCGAGAAAGCCGGCGCAACGATCATCAACACCGGTATCGGCTGGCATGAGGCACGGATTCCAACCATCGCCACCAAGGTGCCACGGGCGGCGTTCAGCAAGGTCACGGCCAAGCTGCGTGGCGCGGTGCAGATCCCGTTGATCACCACCAACCGCATCAATACGCCGGAAGTGGCCGAGCAGATCCTCGCCGAGGGCGATGCCGACATGGTCTCCATGGCGCGTCCGTTCCTTGCCGACCCTGAATTTGTCAACAAGGCGGCGGCCGGGCGGGGCGACGAGATCAACACCTGCATCGGTTGCAACCAGGCCTGCCTGGACCACACCTTCGGCGGCAAGCTGACCAGTTGCCTGGTCAACCCGCGGGCCTGTCATGAAACCGAGCTCAATTACCTGCCGGTCACCCAGGTCAAGCAGATCGCCGTGGTCGGTGCCGGTCCTGCCGGGCTTGCCGCCGCCACGGTGGCTGCTGAACGCGGCCATAAGGTGACGCTGTTCGACTCGGCCAGCGAGATCGGTGGTCAGTTCAACGTGGCCAAGCGCGTGCCGGGCAAAGAAGAGTTCTACGAAACCCTGCGTTACTTCAAACGCAAGCTGCAGACCACCGGTGTCGAGCTGTGCCTGAACACGCGCGTCGATGTCGAGCAACTGGCGGCGGGCGGTTATGACGAGATCATCCTGGCCACCGGTATCGCTCCGCGTCTGCCGGCGATTCCGGGGATCGAGCACAGCAAGGTGCTGAGTTATCTGGATGTGCTGCTTGAGCGCAAACCGGTGGGTCAGAAGGTCGCGGTGATCGGTGCGGGCGGTATCGGCTTTGACGTCTCGGAATTCCTGGTGCACCAGGGCAAGGCCACCAGCCTGGACCGCGAAGCGTTCTGGAAGGAGTGGGGTATCGATACCGCGCTGCAAGCCCGCGGTGGCGTGGCCGGAATCAAGCCCGAACCGCATGCCCCGGCGCGTCAGGTGTTCCTGCTGCAGCGCAAGAAATCCAAGGTCGGCGATGGCCTGGGCAAGACCACTGGCTGGATTCACCGGACGGGTTTGAAGAACAAGCAGGTGCAGATGCTCAACAGTGTCGAGTACCTGAACATCGACGACGCTGGCTTGCATATTCGCATCGCCGAGGGCGAGCCGCAGGTATTGCCCGTCGATAACGTGGTGATCTGTGCCGGTCAGGACCCGCTGCGTGAGCTCCAGGATGGGCTGCTGGCCGCAGGCCAGTCGGTGCACCTGATCGGTGGCGCCGACGTGGCCGCCGAGCTGGATGCCAAGCGGGCGATCAACCAGGGCTCGCGCCTGGCTGCCGAGCTCTGAGTGCTTTGCGCGGCGGGGTGTTTGCCCCGCCGCGCTGTTAAACTGCCGCTTCCCTGCGGCAGTGATCTGTACATGACCGGTTTTGACACGCTTCCCAACGCCCCCCTGCAGCACCTGGCTCTGAGCTGGCTGCGTCCGTTCGGCGTCGAGCTGGCGGTGCTGCGCCTGGACCTGATCGACCCGCTGATCAGCGGCAACAAGTGGTTCAAGCTGCTTGAGCACCTGCGTCTGGCCAGGCAAGTACAAGCCCCCGGCATCATCAGCCTGGGCGGTGCGCACTCCAATCACCTGCACGCCTTGGCCGCAGCTGGCAAGCGCTTCGGCTTTGCCACGGCAGGCCTGTTGCGTGGTCATTTTCAGGACACCGCCACCGTTCGCGACCTGCAAGCCTTCGGTATGCACCTGCACTGGTTGGGTTACGCCGGCTATCGGGCGCGGCATCAGCCGGACTTCTGGCAGCCCTGGCAGGTGCAGTACCCGGGCTGGCACTGCGTGCCCGAAGGCGGTGGCGGCCCGCTGGGCGTCAAAGGCTGTGCGTTGATCGTCGAGCAGGCCCGGGCACAGTTGGCGAGCCTGGGTTGGGCGGACTACGACGCTTGGTGGCTGGCGGCGGGAACCGGCACCACGTTAGCGGGGCTGGTACTGGCTGAAGGTGGTGCTCATCAGGTCCATGGCGCTTTGGCGGTACCGCTGGACCATGGCGTGCCCGCGCAGCTCCGGGCCCTGGCCGGGGACAGTGGATACCGTTTGTACGAAGCCAGTCGCGGCGGCTTTGCCAAGGTTGATGAAGCGTTGCTGGCGTTTATCAATGCCTGCGAGGCCGAGTCCGGCGTGCCGCTGGAGCCGCTGTACACCGGCAAGGCGCTGCTGGCGCTGCGCGAGCAGGTTGAAGCCGGTGCTTTTGCCCCCGGCACACGCTTGATCTTTCTGCACAGCGGCGGCCTTCAGGGCCGCCGCGGTTTTGCCTAGTTGCTACGTGGCAGCATGCGCACCAGGGTGTTATCACGCTGAACATAGTGATGGTAGAGCCCGGCCAGGGCATGCAGGCCGATCAGCCAGTAACCCCAGCTGCCGATGCGCTCGTGCCAGCCCTTGATGAACTTGGCCATGTCCGGATCCGGGGCGATCAGGGCTGGCAGTTCGAAGCCATAGAACGGAATCGGTTTGTTGGCCGCGCTGAGAATCAGCCAGCCGGCAATCGGCAGGCCGATCATCAACAGATACAGGGCCAGGTGCATCAGGTGCGCAAGGCCGGTCTGCCAGGCTGGAGGGGCAGGGACGATGGGCGGCGTCGGGCGGCTCAGGCGCAGGGCCAGGCGTAGCCAGACCAGCACGAACACTGTCAGGCCGAGCATGAAGTGCAGATCTTTCATCAGGTTGCGCTCGACGCTGTCCTTGGGGAACAGGCCGCGCAGTTCGATCAGGGCATACACCGCCGCCAACAGCACCAGCATCAACCAGTGCAAGGTAATCGACAGGCCGCCATAGCGGGCCGGGGGAGTCTTCAGGGTCATGGTCATTCCTCGTGATCAGGTCTGGATCCGCGCTCTTCTGGCGCAGTGACATCACTGTAATCGCTGGATAGCCGATTACTCGCTTATTGCAACAAAAAATTGCCAACGCCGCATTGATCTGTCGCTAGAATCCGCCGTTTCGCCCACTTATTCGTTTTCAAGGCCTGTGTAATGTTGATGGCGTCACTGATTTTCCTCCTGACCATTACTCTGGTGATCTGGCAGCCCCGCGGCCTGGGGGTTGGCTGGAGTGCTACTGGCGGTGCGGTGCTGGCATTGCTCAGCGGTGTGGTGCAGTGGGGTGATATCCCGGTGGTCTGGCAGATCATCTGGAACGCCACCGGCACCTTCATTGCCCTGATCATCATCAGCCTGTTGCTCGATGCCGCCGGTTTCTTCGCTTGGGCGGCGCTGCATGTGGCGCGCTGGGGGCGCGGCAGCGGGCGTCGGTTGTTCTGTTACATCGTGCTGCTCGGGGCGCTGGTTTCGGCGCTGTTCGCCAACGACGGCGCAGCGCTGATCCTCACGCCGATTGTGGTGGCCATGCTCCTGGCCTTGCGCTTCAGCCCGGCGGCGACCCTGGCGTTTGTCATGGCTGCAGGTTTCATCGCCGACACTGCAAGCTTGCCGCTGGTGGTGTCGAACCTGGTCAACATCGTCTCGGCCGACTTCTTCGGCATCGGTTTCAACCGCTACGCCGCGGTGATGCTGCCGGTCAACCTGGTCAGCGTGGCGGCGACCCTGGCGGTGCTGCTGTGGTATTTCCGCCGCGACATCCCGGCCGACTACGACCCGCTGCAACTGGACCGCCCGCGTAGCGTGGTGCAGGACCCGGCGACCTTCGTTGCCGGCTGGCTGGTGCTGGCGATCCTGTTGATCGGCTGCTTTGCCCTGGAGCCGCTGGGTATTCCCATCAGTGCGATCTCGGCGGTGTGTGCCGCCGTACTGCTGCTGGTGGCCGCACGCGGGCACAAGATATCCACACGCAAGGTGCTCAAAGAGGCGCCCTGGCACATCGTGGTGTTCTCCTTGGGCATGTACCTGGTGGTCTACGGCTTGCGCAACGCGGGATTGACCGATTACCTGGCCGGCTGGCTCGATGATTTCGCAGCAGGCGGGGTGTGGGGCGCCGCCATGGGTACTGGGTTGCTGGCGGCGTTGCTGTCGTCGGTGATGAACAACTTGCCGACCGTGCTGATTGGCGCCCTGTCGATTGACGCCAGTTCCGCCAGCGGTGTGGTCAAGGAAGCGATGATCTACGCCAACGTGATCGGCAGCGACCTGGGGCCGAAAATCACCCCAATCGGCAGCCTGGCCACCTTGCTGTGGCTGCATGTGCTGGAGCGCAAGGGGGTGAAGATTGGTTGGGGCTACTACTTCAAGGTCGGGATTGTGCTAACTGTGCCGGTGTTGTTGCTGACCTTGGCGGCGTTGGCGCTGCGGCTAACTCTGGGCTAGCGCCAGACCTGTGGGAGCCGGCCTTGCCGGCGATCGCCTGCGTAGCAGGCGCACCCTGGTCACCCCGGTAAATTCGGCCACACATCGGCCACCAGAAACACCCGCTGCGCTTCCTCCCAGTCCCCGTCCAGACCTTCCACCAAACGCACCAGCAGCTGCGCCGGTGCCAGCGGATCCAGCCCCTGCAACCAGGCACTAAAGCGTTCCTGGTGCCAACGCTCCTCAGCTACACAGCGTGCTGACGCCAGCCAGGCCTGGCGCGGCAATGGTTGCCAGCAGCCGGGATTGAGTTCGACAAAGGCTGGCCAGTCGCGCTGATGCAACCATTGCCCGCGCAGGTGCCGCGGGTGTGAGCCCTCGGGCGAATCGGCATGCCCGGGCCAGGGATAGAACAGGTAGCCGGCAAGCCAGAGCTGGGCACTGAACTGCTCGATATCCAGTGCCGCCAGGGCCTCGCGGCTTTCAGCCCGGGCGGAAATCGGCAGCTGGTGATCGGCCAGGTGCGCAAGCTTGCGGTCCAGGCGGTCGTGGCAGCCCGGACCCAGCCAGTGCGCCGGGTCCTTGCCATCGCCGCCCGGTGGCCCCAGGTAGAGCTTGATGGCCAGTTCCTGGTGATGCACGCCTTCAGCATCGCGCAGCAGGATATCCAGCTCGCCCAGGGTGTGGCCGCCCGTGCGGATCGGTAGATTGGCGGCCAGCAACTCCACGCCAGGCGCCTGCTGCAGGGCAAACTGCCAGAGACGTTCGTAGTACAGGCCCAGGCGCCGGGTCGCGGTCTGCGCGAGCCAGTGATCCAGCGCACGGCTGTCGCTGTCCAGGGCACACAGCCATTGCTGCAGCTGTTCGGGGTGCGCAATCCAGTCACTGGCAGCCAGCGGATGACGCTGGGGCCAGGGCGTGTCGCGCAGCATCGGCGGCGCGAGGATGACCCAGGCCAGGTCGCGCACCTGAGGCTGGCGCAACTGGCGGGGCAGGTCGATCAGGCCGGGAAAAGGGTTCATCCAGCGAGCATAGCCCTAAGCCCCCGGCCTTGGCGATTTTCTCCAGTGTTTGCCGCTACCCGGCGCTTTCGCCCATAATCGACTCTTTGGCGAGTCCCGCCTCTTTACCCGCTGTAGCGCCTAGCAGGAGCCCCATGGAGCAATTTCGCAATATCGGTATCATCGGCCGCCTCGGTAGCTCGCAGGTGCTCGATACTATTCGCCGACTGAAAAAATTCCTGCTGGAACGGCATCTGCACGTCATCCTTGAAGACACGATCGCTGAAGTCCTGCCCGGCCACGGCCTGCAGACCTCTTCGCGCAAGCTGCTGGGTGAGGTCTGTGACCTGGTCATCGTCGTTGGCGGCGATGGCAGCCTGCTCGGCGCCGCCCGGGCGCTGGCCAAGCACAACACACCGGTGCTGGGCATCAACCGTGGCAGCCTGGGCTTTCTCACCGATATCCGCCCGGACGAGCTGGAAGTAAAGGTCGCCGAAGTGCTCGACGGCCATTACCTGGTGGAAAACCGCTTCCTGCTCCAGGCCGAAGTACGCCGGCATGCCGAAGCCATCGGCCAGGGCGACGCGCTCAACGACGTGGTGCTGCACCCGGGCAAGTCGACGCGGATGATCGAATTCGAGATCTACATCGATGGCCAGTTTGTTTGCAGCCAGAAAGCCGACGGTCTGATCGTCGCCACCCCGACCGGTTCGACTGCCTATGCGCTGTCGGCGGGCGGGCCGATCATGCACCCGAAACTCGATGCCATCGTGATTGTGCCGATGTACCCGCACACCCTGTCCGGGCGGCCGATTGTGGTCGACGGCAACAGTGAGCTGAAGATCGTGGTGTCCAAGGACCTGCAGATCTACCCGCAGATTTCCTGTGACGGTCAGAACCACTTCACCTGCGCTCCCGGCGACACCATCACGGTGAACAAGAAGTCGCAGAAACTGCGCCTGATCCACCCGCTGGATCACAATTATTACGAGGTCTGCCGGACCAAACTCGGTTGGGGCAGCCGCCTGGGTGGTGGAGGCGAGTGATGCTCGATCCAGCCCGTAGTTACGACCTGATTGGTGACGTGCACGGCTGTGCGCACACCCTCGAACGCCTGCTCGATACCCTCGGCTACAAACGCCAGGGCGGGGTCTGGCGCCATGCCCAGCGCCAGGCGCTGTTCCTTGGCGACATCATCGACCGTGGCCCGCGGATTCGCGAGGCGCTGCACATCGTCCACGACATGGTCGATGCCGGCCAGGCCCGCTGCATCATGGGCAATCATGAGTACAACGCTCTGGGCTGGAACACCCCGGCCTTGCCCGAGACGGGCAAGCAGTTCGTGCGTGAACACAACCCGCGCCACGGTCGGCTGATCTACGAAACCCTGACCCAGTTCGAGCAGCATCCGGGGGACTGGCATGACTTCCTCGAATGGTTCTACGAGTTGCCGCTGTTTCTCGACGCCGGGCGCTTCCGCCTGGTCCACGCCTGCTGGGACCATCGGCTGATCGATGCATTACGCCAGCAACACCCCGACGGTTGCATCGATGAGCATTTCATCCAGGCCTCAGGGGTGTCCGACAGTTTTGCCGCGACGGTCTGCAACCGCTTGCTGCGCGGCACCGACATGCGCCTGCCGGATGGTCTGACCCTGACCGGCGGCGACGGCCTGACCCGCGCCTTCTTCCGTACCAAGTTCTGGGAAGAGGACCCGCAGACCTACGGCGATATCGTCTTCCAGCCCGACGCCTTGCCCGAAAAAGTTGCCAGTACGCCATTGAGCCACAGCCAGAAGAATGCCTTGCTGCGCTACGGCGAAGACGAGCCGATGCTGTTCGTCGGCCACTACTGGCGCAGCGGCAAACCGGCACCGATCCGTTCCAACCTGGCCTGCCTGGATTACAGTGCGGTGCTGTACGGCAAACTGGTCGCTTACCGTCTTGATGATGAAACCCGGATCGACCCGCGCAAATTCGTCTGGGTTGATGTCGACCGGCCGGAGGCCAACCAATGACTGCAGTGGTGGTGTTACGCATGCCTTTGAACACCGACCTCAGCGGCTTTGTCGGCCTGCTGCGGCGTTTGCAGGTGCCGCACCGGGTCAGCGAGGAGGGCGGTGACCAAGTGCTGTGGGTGGCGGAAAACCTCGCTGAGGATGTGCGCGAGCTGTACCAGCGCTTTCCCGAGGGCGATGCCGACTTCCAGCTGCCTGCCGAGGCCGCCCTGAAGCCGCCTGCGCGGCCGGGCCTCGCCGAACAGTTGCGCGCCAGCAAGGCCACGGCAGTGGTGTTGTTGCTGTGCCTGATCGTCGCCGGCCTGACCGGTCTTGGCGACAACTTTGCCACCCTGAGCTGGCTGACCTTTCTCGATTTTCGCGTACAGGGCGACTACCTGTACTTCACGCCGCTGGCCGCGAGCCTGGCCGACGGCCAATGGTGGCGCCTGTTCACGCCGATGCTGGTGCATTTCGGCATTCTCCACCTGGCCATGAACGCCTTGTGGTACTGGGAATTGGGCCGGCGTATCGAGCTGCGCCAGGGGCCCTGGTCGCTGCTCAGCCTGACCTTGCTGTTCAGCCTGGTATCCAATGCCGCGCAGTACCTGTTCGGCGGGCCGAGCCTGTTCGGTGGCCTGTCGGGGGTGCTTTACGGCTTGCTCGGGCACGTCTGGCTGTACCAGTGGCTGGCGCCCAACCCGGTCTATCGCATGCCGCGTGGGGTCCTGGTAATGATGCTGGTCTGGCTGCTGCTGTGCCTGTCCGGACTGGTCAGCCTGCTGGGCTTCGGTCAGATCGCCAACGCCGCCCACGTCGGCGGGTTGTTGGTCGGTTGCCTCAGCGGGCTCTTGGGCGGGGCGCTGGCCCGGCGTAAACTTACGGCTTGATTTGGGAGACGCTATGTCCACTTTTGCGCAAATGATCGAGAACATCACCCCGGAAATCTACGAGAGCCTGAAACTGGCCGTGGAACTGGGCAAATGGGCGGATGGGCGCAAGCTCACCACCGAGCAGAAAGAACTGTCGCTGCAGGCGGTGATCGCCTGGGAGATGCAGAACCTGCCGGAAGAGCAGCGTACCGGTTACATGGGCCCGCAAGAATGCAGCTCGAAGTCGGCACCGGTCGCCAACATCCTGTTCAAGTCGGACGCGATCCATTGATCGAACTTGGCCGCGGCTCCATCAGTAAAATGTCGGCGCGTCTCGACGCGCCTGTGGTGCAGTACGCTTTTCGTCTGGGCGAGCAGGAAGTGCCGGTCAATCCGCTGATCGGCAAGACCTTGCGCCTGGAATATCTCGGTGCCATCCATTGCAGTCACTGCGGTCGCAAGACCAAGACCAGCTTCAGTCAGGGCTACTGCTACCCGTGCATGACCAAGCTGGCCCAGTGCGATGTGTGCATCATGGCCCCGGAAAAATGCCACTACGACCAGGGCACCTGCCGTGAACCTTCCTGGGGCGAGCAGTTCTGCATGACCGATCATGTGGTGTACCTGGCCAACTCCTCGGGCATCAAGGTCGGCATCACCCGCGCCAGCCAGCTGCCGACCCGCTGGCTTGACCAGGGCGCCAGCCAGGCCTTGCCGATCGTGCGGGTCGCCACCCGCCAGCAGTCGGGCCTGGTCGAAGACCTGTTCCGCAGCCAGGTGGCCGACCGTACCAACTGGCGGGCGCTGCTCAAGGGCGATGCCGAGGCGGTCGACCTGCTGGCGGTGCGCGATCAGTTGTTCGCCAGTTGTGCCGAGGGCTTCAGTGCCTTGCAGACGCGCTTCGGCCTGCAGGCCATCCAGCCGCTGAACGACGCCGAAGTCGTGGAAATCCGCTACCCGGTCGAGGCCTACCCGAGCAAGATCGTCAGCTTCAACCTGGACAAGAACCCGGTGGCCGAAGGCACGCTGCTGGGCATCAAGGGCCAGTACCTGATCTTCGATACCGGTGTGATCAATATTCGCAAGTACACGGCGTACCAGCTCGCCGTGCATCAGTAAAAAGGACCGCCACATGCGTACCGAACAGCCGCAAGTGATCTACCTCAAGGACTATCAGGCGCCCGAGTACCTGATCGACGAGACGCACCTGACCTTCGAACTGTTCGAGGACCACAGCCTGGTCCACGCGCAGCTGGTCATGCGCCGCAACCCCGCCCGTGGCGCTGGCCTGCCGCCGCTGGTCCTCGACGGCCAGCAGCTGGAGCTGCTCAGCGTGGCGCTGGACGATCAGGCCCTGAGCGCTGGCGACTACCAGCTCGACGACAGTCACCTGACCGTGCAGCCCAAGGCCGCGACCTTCACCCTCGACACCAGCGTGAAGATCCACCCGGAAAGCAACACCGCGCTGGAAGGCCTGTACAAGTCCGGCAGCATGTTCTGCACCCAGTGCGAGGCCGAGGGCTTCCGCAAGATCACCTATTACCTCGATCGTCCGGATGTGATGAGCAAATTCACCACCACGGTGATTGCCGAGCAGCATCGCTATCCGGTGTTGCTGTCCAACGGCAACCCGGTCGGCACCGGGCCGCAGGACGATGGCCGGCACTGGGCGACCTGGGAAGACCCGTTCATGAAACCGGCCTACCTGTTTGCCCTGGTGGCCGGTGACCTGTGGTGTGTCGAAGACAAGTTCACCCGCCAGTCGGGCCGTGACGTGACCCTGCGCATCTATGTCGAGCCGGAAAACATCGACAAGTGCCAGCACGCCATGACCAGCCTGAAGAAGTCCATGCGCTGGGACGAAGAGGTCTATGGCCGTGAGTACGACCTGGACATCTTCATGATCGTCGCGGTCAACGACTTCAACATGGGCGCCATGGAAAACAAGGGCCTGAACATCTTCAACTCCAGTTGCGTGCTGGCCCGCGCCGAAACTGCGACCGATGCCGCGCACCAGCGGGTCGAGGCGGTGGTGGCCCACGAATACTTCCACAACTGGTCGGGCAACCGCGTGACCTGCCGCGACTGGTTCCAGCTGTCGCTCAAGGAAGGCTTCACGGTATTCCGCGATTCGGAATTCAGTGCCGACATGAATTCGCGCACGGTCAAGCGTATCGAAGACGTGGCCTATCTGCGCACCCACCAGTTCGCCGAAGATGCCGGCCCCATGGCCCATGCCGTGCGTCCGGACAGCTTCATCGAGATCTCCAACTTCTACACCCTGACCGTCTACGAGAAGGGCTCGGAAGTGGTGCGCATGGTGCGTACTTTGCTGGGGGCCGAAGGTTTCCGCAAAGGCAGCGACCTGTACTTCGAGCGCCATGACGGCCAGGCCGTGACCTGCGACGACTTCATCAAGGCCATGGAAGATGCCAACGGCGTCGACCTGACCCAGTTCAAGCGCTGGTACAGCCAGGCCGGTACCCCGCGTCTGGCGGTCAGCGAGCATTATGACAGCGCTGCGCAGACCTACAGCCTGACCTTCCGCCAGAGCTACCCGGCGACCCCGGACAAGGTCGAGAAAAAGCCGTTCGTGATCCCGGTCGAACTCGGCCTGCTCGATGCCCAAGGCAACGACATCGCCCTGCGTCTGCAAGGTGAAGCGGCGGCTGCGGGCACCTCGCGGGTGCTGTCGGTGACCGAGGCCGAGCAGACCTTCACCTTCGTCGACGTCGCCGCCAAGCCGCTGCCGTCGCTGTTGCGCGGCTTCAGTGCGCCGGTGAAGCTGAGCTTCCCTTACGATCGCGATCAGCTGATGTTCCTCATGCAGCATGACAGCGACGGCTTCAACCGTTGGGAAGCCGGCCAGCAATTGTCGGTGCAGGTACTGCAGGAGCTGATCGCCCAGCATCAGCAGGGCAGTGCGCTGGTGCTCGACCAGCGTCTGGTCACGGCGTTGGGCACAGTACTGGCCAACGAGCAGCTGGATCAGGCCATGGTCGCCGAGATGCTCTCGCTGCCAAGCGAGGCCTACCTCACCGAAATCAGCGAAGTGGCGGATGTCGATGCCATTCACGCGGCCCGTGAGTTTGCCCGCAAGCAGATCGCTGATCAGCTGTTCGACGCCTTGAATGCACGTTACCAGGCCAACCGCGGCCTCTCGCGGACAACCGAGTACGTTGCCGCAGCTGAACACTTCGCTCGTCGCAGCCTGCAGAACATTGCCCTGTCGTACCTGATGCTCAGTGGCAAGCCTGAAGTACTGGCTGCGACCCAGGAGCAATTCGACGCCTGTGACAACATGACCGAGCGTCTTACCGCGCTGGCCGTGCTGGTCAACTCGCCGTTCGAGGCCGAGCGGGGCAAAGCGCTGGAAGTCTTCGCGGAAAACTTCAAGGACAACCCGCTGGTCATGGACCAATGGTTCAGCGTACAGGCGGCCAGCACCCTGCCGGGTGGCCTGGCACGGGTCAAGGCGCTGATGCAGCATCCGGCGTTCACGATGAAGAACCCGAACAAGGTGCGTGCTCTGATCGGTGCCTTTGCCGGGCAGAACCTGGTCAACTTCCATGCGGCCGATGGCTCCGGCTATCGCTTCCTGGCGGACCTGGTGATCGAGCTCAACGCCCTCAACCCACAGATCGCCTCGCGCCAGCTGGCGCCGCTGACCCGCTGGCGCAAGTACGATGCGGCGCGTCAGGCGCTGATGAAGGCCGAGCTGGAGCGCATTCTGGCCTCTGGTTCGCTGTCCAGCGATGTGTACGAAGTCGTGAGCAAGAGCCTGGCTTGATGGACAGCCTGTGGGAGCCAGCCTTGCTGGCGATGCCCGGCGTAGCCGGGCCAGGGGCACTACGCGCCCAATCGCCGGCAACGCCGGCTCCCACAGAGCCCGCGTTACCCCCGCTTAACAAAAGATAACGTCCCGTTCGTTGTCAGCCCTTCGCAAACCCCGATAGGATGGCTTTCAGCGTTTGCGGGGCTCTGGAACACGGTTTCCGCCAGCACCCGCAAATAGATTGACCCAAATAACAATAATCGGGGGACAGATCTATGACCGAGCCGTACATGGCAGGTCCCGGTTGCGCAGCGCGCGCACGACCAGGGGTATTGGCCGCCAGCGCAGTGCTGGTGTTGGCAATGGGGCTGTGGGCCAGCACGGTCGAGGCAGCAGCGTCCGAAGCGCAGGTTTACTCCACCGAATCGGCCAGAGCCGAAAAAAGCCTGTTGCTCGACGTGACCCGTGCAGGTGCACGACTGGTCGCTGTTGGCGATCGCGGTCATATTCTCTTCTCCGATGACCAGGGCAAGTCCTGGACCCAATCCAAGGTGCCGACCCGGCAACTGCTCACGGCAGTGTATTTTGTCGATGACAAGCACGGCTGGGCGGTCGGTCATGACGCACAGATTCTCGTCAGCACTGATGGCGGTGTGACCTGGACCAAGCAATTCGAAGACCTGCAACGCGAAGCGCCGCTGCTGGATGTCTGGTTCAAGGACGCCGAGCACGGCTTTGCCGTGGGCGCCTACGGTGCATTGCTGGAAACCACCGACGGTGGCAAGCAGTGGAGCGACGTTGCCGAGCGCCTGGACAACGAAGACCAGTTCCACCTCAATGGCATCGCGCAGGTGAAGGACGCCGGCCTGTTCATCGTCGGCGAGCAGGGCAGCATGTTCCGCTCCAGCGACGACGGCCAGACCTGGCAGAAGCTCGAAGGCCCTTACCAGGGTTCGCTGTTCGGCGTGATCGGCACTGCCCAGCCACGCACACTGCTGGCTTATGGATTGCGCGGCAACCTCTACCGCTCCACGGATTTCGGTGACAGCTGGCAGCAGATCGAACTGAAAGCCGCCCGTGGCACCCTCGAATTTGGCCTGGCAAGCGCTACGCTTCTCGATGATGGCAGCCTGGTGTTGGTCGGCAATGGTGGCAGCGTCCTGCGTAGCAGTGACGACGGTCAGACGTTCAGCGTTTACAACCGCGCGGATCGCATCGCCCTGGCGGGCGTCAGCGGTAGAAACGGTGAAGGCCTGGTGCTGGTTGGCCAGGGTGGCGTGCACCTGGCCTCGGCCCAGGGTGCCGAAGGAGTGCAGCCATGAGCCAGCAGGAGCAGTTCAACATGAATCAGCAGCAACACCATCAGGACAAGGCGACGTTGCTTGAACGCCTGATCTTCAACAACCGTCCGGTGGTGATCCTCATCTGCCTGTTGGTCAGTGTGTTCCTGTTCTGGCAGGCCACGCAGATCCGTCCTTCGACCAGCTTCGAGAAGATGATTCCGCTTGAGCACCCCTTCATCGAGAAGATGCTCGAGCACCGCAACGACCTGGCCAACCTCGGCAACACCGTGCGTATCTCGGTGGAAGCCACCGATGGCGATATCTTCAGCAAGGACTACATGGAGACCTTGCGCCAGATCCACGACGAGGTCTTCTACATTCCCGGTGTCGACCGCTCCGGGCTCAAGTCGCTGTGGAGTCCCAGCGTACGCTGGACCGAGGTAACCGAAGAGGGCTTCGCCGGTGGTGAAGTCATTCCCAATACCTACGACGGTTCGGCCGACAGCCTCGATCAACTGCGCAACAACGTGCTCAAGTCCGGGCAGGTCGGGCGGCTGGTGGGCAACAACTTCAAGTCGAGCATCATTGACGTGCCGCTGCTGGAGTCCTACCCGGATCCGCAGGACCAGAGCAAGCTGATCAAGCTCGACTACCAGCAGTTCTCGCATCAACTGGAAGAAAAGATCCGCGACAAGTTCCAGGCGCAGAACCCCCATGTAAAAGTGCACATTGTTGGTTTTGCCAAGAAAGTCGGTGACCTGATCGACGGCCTGGTCATGGTGGCGATGTTCTTCGGGATCGCCCTGGTGATCACCTGGATCCTGCTGTACTGGTTCACCTGGTGTATCCGCAGCACCATCGCCGTGCTGATCACCACCCTGGTGGCAGTGGTCTGGCAACTGGGGTTGATGCATGCGGTAGGCTTCGGGCTCGATCCGTATTCGATGCTGGTGCCGTTCCTGATCTTCGCCATCGGTATCTCCCACGGCGTGCAGAAGATCAACGGTATCGCCCTGCAATCGAGCGAGGCCGAGAACGCCCTGACCGCTGCCCGGCGTACCTTCCGGCAGTTGTTCCTGCCGGGGATGATTGCGATTCTGGCCGACGCCGTGGGCTTCATCACCTTGCTGATCATCGACATCGGTGTGATCCGCGAGCTGGCCATCGGCGCCTCGATCGGCGTGGCGGTGATCGTGTTCACCAACCTGATCCTGTTGCCGGTAGCGATTTCCTATGTCGGCATCAGCAAGAAGGCCATCGAGCGCAGCAAGAAAGACGCGACCCGCGAGCATCCGTTCTGGCGCTTGCTGTCGAACTTCGCCAGCGCCAAAGTTGCGCCGGTGTCCATCGTCCTGGCCTTGCTTGCCTTCGGTGGCGGCCTCTGGTACAGCCAGAACCTGAAGATCGGCGACCTCGACCAGGGTGCGCCGGAATTGCGTCCGGATTCGCGCTACAACAAGGACAACAGCTTCATCATCAACAACTATTCGACCAGCTCTGACGTGCTGGTGGTGATGGTCAAGACTCCGACCGAGGGTTGCTCGATCTACTCGACCATGGCGCCGATCGACGAGCTGATGTGGAAGATGGAGAACACCCCGGGTGTGCAGTCGGCGATTTCCCTGGTCACTGTGTCCAAGCAGATGATCAAGGGTATGAACGAAGGCAACCTGAAATGGGAAAGCCTGTCGCGCAACCCGGATGTGCTCAACAGCTCGATCTCCCGCGCCGACGGCCTGTACAACGCCGACTGCTCGCTGGCGCCGGTGCTGGTGTTCCTCAACGACCACAAGGCCGAGACCCTCGATCGTGCGGTCAAGGCGGTGCAGGAGTTTGCCGATACCCACAACAAGGAAGGCCTGGAGTTCCTCCTGGCGGCGGGTAACGCCGGTATCGAAGCGGCCACCAACGAAGTGATCAAGTCGGCCGAGCTGACCATCCTGATCCTGGTGTACATCTGTGTGGCGGTGATGTGCATGATCACCTTCCGCTCCTTTGCCGCGACCCTGTGCATTGTCCTGCCGCTGGTGCTGACCTCGGTGCTCGGCAACGCGTTGATGGCGTTCATGGGCATCGGCGTCAAGGTCGCGACCTTGCCGGTGGTGGCGCTGGGTGTCGGTATCGGTGTCGACTACGGCATCTACATCTACAGTCGCCTGGAAAGTTTCCTGCGTGCCGGGCTGCCGTTGCAAGAGGCTTACTACCAGACCCTCAAGTCCACCGGCAAAGCGGTGCTGTTCACCGGCCTGTGCCTGGCTATCGGTGTGTGCACCTGGATCTTCTCGGCGATCAAGTTCCAGGCGGATATGGGCCTGATGCTGACCTTCATGCTGCTGTGGAACATGTTCGGTGCACTGTGGCTGCTGCCAGCACTGGCGCGGTTCCTGATCAAACCGGAGAAAATGGCGGGCAAGGCGGGAGGTTCGATTTTCGCCCACTGATCGGCGCTGTACCTATCGCCGGCCTTGCCGGCGATGCTTTTGGCGATGGGGTATGATGGCGCTTTTCCAGCCGTGACGTCCGCCCAATGACAACCCTTTCCCAAGTCCTGCAGTCCTGCGACATGCTCCTGATTGACGGCCTGCACGCTTTCGACTTCACCTTCGACGATACCGGTCTGCACATCGAGTGCATGGATGGCCGCGCCCTGAAGAAGTGGTCCTTCACTCCCGAGCAGATCGCCGCTGCCCGCGCAGACGGCGGCGATTGGCTGATCGCTGCCGACAGCACCGAGCATCGACTAGTCTGTATGAGTGCCTTTCGCGCCCCGGACGAGGATGACGATGAAACGCCAGCTGAAGACCCTGCTGATCGCTAGTGCCATGAGTGTGTTCGCCACCGCCCACGGTGCGCAGCTGCTGGTGGGCAGTTACACCGATGGCACCAGTGAAGGGCTCTACCGTTACGCGTTCAACAGTGACAGCGGTCAGATCGAGGCCAAGCCATTGCAGGTGCTCAAGAGTGAAAACCCTTCCTGGCTGACCCTGTCGATCGACAATCGCTTGCTGTTCGCCGTCAACGAGAATGGGGCAGGCAAAGGCCAGGCCAGCAGTTTTTCCGTCAGTGCCAAAGACGGCAGCCTCAAAGCCCTCAACCAGGTCAGTAGTGCCGGCGACGAGCCGACCCATGCCAGCCTCAGCCATGACCAGCGCTACCTGTTCGTGGCCAACTACGGTGTGCAGCCGACCCCTGGCGGCAGCCTCAGCGTGTTGCCGGTGGCCAAGGACGGCAAATTGTCTGGCTCGGTGCAGCAGGACCAGCACAAGGCCAGCGGCGCCAATCCGCAGCGCCAGGCCGGCCCGCATGTGCATTCGGTGGTGTCCTCGCCTGATGGGCATTTCGTGTTTGCCAGCGACCTTGGTGCCGACAAGGTGTTCATCTACCGCTATGACGGTGCCAGCCCGAAGAAACCGCTGAGCCCGGCCGACCCGCCAGCGATCGATCTGCCGCCGGGCAGCGGGCCGCGCCATCTGCTGTTCAGCAGCGATGGCAAGCAGGCCTACCTGACCCTGGAAATGAGCGCGCAAGTGGTGGTCTTTGCCCATCAGGACGGCAAACTGGAGGAGCTTCAGCGCCTGCCGCTGACCGAGCAGAACGATGCCTCGGCCAAGGCCGCAGGCGCCTTGCACCTGTCGGCTGACGGGCGTTTTCTGTATGTCAGCAACCGCGGTACGGCCAACGAGTTGCTGGTGTTTGCCGTGGATGAAGACAGCGGCAAGTTGATGCAGGTGCAGCGCCGCAGTGTCGAGGGTGATCACCCGCGGGAATTCACCATCGATCCGTCTGGCAAGTTCCTGCTGGTGGCCAACCAGAAAAGCAACGAGATCGTGGTGATCCGCCGCGATCCACGCAGCGGCATGCTCGGTGAAACGCTGCAGAAGCTGCCTCAGGATGCGCCGTCGGACCTCAAGTTCATCGACTGACTATCAACCGCCTTGATAATGGCTACTGCTGCAATGAATTTCTGTGCGCCGCGCCAGCGGCGTAAGTTTGGACCACGGCCTGCAACGGCCACTTCAAACCACAGACTTCGAGGTCAGCGCCATGAACTTCAATCTCTTCCCGGTCATCGCCGCTTCTGCCATTTCTGCTTCGGTTGCCCTGCCTGCTCACGCTCAGGTTGAAATCAGCGAGCGAAAATCCTCCACCCTCAGCTACACCCAGAAATACCTGCAACAAAGCGCCAACTTCTATGCCGCGCTGGACCACAAGTCGCAGCATTGAAGCGTGTAAATATTCTGGTAATAGCATATCGCCATGTGATTGAATTTGACGCTAATTTATTGACGTTTGTCCTCAGGGGATAAAGACATGAAATGGCGAATCCTGGCGGTGTTGCTGTTCCTCTATTCTTCACCGATCCTGGCGGTGTGACTTCTGGCCCTATCGCCGGCAAGGCCGGCTCCCACAGGTAAGGTGTACACCGATCATTGTGGGAGCTGGCCTTGTCAGCGATGGGCTCACCGCGCCATGACGGCTTTGAACAACGCCGACTCCAGCCAACCCTGCAGCCACCCACGCAGGTGCGGGTAGGGCGCGCTGGCGAACCAGTCCGGTTCGACCCCGGCAAACTGGCGCATCAACGGCAGCAAGGCAGCATCGGCCAGGCTCGGGTGGTCGGCGAACAGATACGCCCGATGCGCCAGCCTTTCATCCAGTTCGGCCAACCAGACTTCAGCTTGCGCCCGGTAGTACTCACGTGAGTGCTCCGGGTAGCGCTCGGCGTATTTGTACAGGTTGACCTGGACCTTGAAATCCCGGTCATTGCGCGCGATCAGCGCATCGGCCGCTTGCGCCGCCTCGGGGTTGGTACGTAGCAGCCAGTCCTGCGGATCATGCCGGGCCAGGGCCCAGCGCATGATATCCAGGCTTTCATCCAGCACCTGCTCATCGGCGCTCAGTACCGGTACCGTGCCTTTGGGCGAAAGCGCGAGCAGCTCGGCCGGCTTGGCCTTGAGGCTGACTTCGCGGATCTCCACCGGACATTCGCTATAGTGCAGGGCCAGGCGTGCGCGCATGGCCCAGGGGCAGCGGCGGAACGAATAGAGAATCATCCGCTGACCTCCACCGTACTCAAACCATTGCCCTGACGGCGCACCTGGATCTGCACCGGGATGCGCTCGTGCATTTCCTGCACATGGGAAATCACCGCGACCTTGCGGCCCTGGGCCTGCAGGCCATCAAGGGCGTCCATGGCCAGTTGCAGCGACTCCGGATCGAGGCTGCCGAAGCCTTCGTCGATAAACAGCGATTCGATGCGCAAGGTGCTCGAAGCCATCGACGCCAGGCCCAACGCCAGGGCCAGCGACACCAGGAAGGTCTCGCCACCGGACAATGAGTGCACCGAGCGCAGCTCGTCGCCCATCTCTGTATCCAGCACCAGCAGACCCAGCAGGCTGCCACCGCGCTTGAGGCGATAGCGCCGGGCCAGCTGGCGCAGCTGGGCATTGGCGTGATGCACCAGCAAGTCGAGGTTGTAGCCCTGGGCGATCTTGCGGAAGGTGTCACCGGTGGCCGAGCCGATCAGGGCATTGAGCCGCGCCCAGCGTTGCCATTCACCGTAGGCCTGGGCAATTTGCTCGGCCAGCGCCTGGTTGGCCTGTTGACGGCGCTGGTCGTCAGCCTGTTCGGCACGCAGTTCGGCGCAGGCCTGTTCGCTGGCCGACAGTTGTTCCTGCAGGGTTTGCAGTGCCTGCTCCAGCGCCTCGGCGGGCACCTCCAGGCTGGCCAGGGCCTGATGCTGCTCCAGGCGCTGCTGGCGCTCCTTGAGCAGAATGTGTGCTTGCTCCAGGGCTTTCTCGCTGTCCTGCAGACGCTGACGCAACTGGCTGACGGCGCTGTCGTCCAGGGCCAGCAATTGTTCCAGGCCGCTGTCGTCCAGTTCGGGATGACCCTGGCGCCATTGCTCGATCTGGCCGCGTACCTCGGCGTGTTCCTGTTCCAGGGCGCTCAAACGCTCGCCCTTGGCCTTGAGTTCGGCTGCCAGTTCAATCAGGCGTGCCTGGGTGTCCTGCAATTGCTGGGCTGCTTGCGCCTGTTGCTGGCGAGCCTGCTCCACCGCCTGTTCCAGGTGGTGCTGCCATTGCTCGGCACCGGGTTGCCCGGCGAGCAGGCTGGTGAGGCTGGCCTGGCTCTGTTGCTGTTGGCGTTCAAGCTCGGCGAATTGCACCTGCAGCTCCTGCTGCTTTTGTGCCCGCGTCTGTTGCTGGAGCTGAGCCTTGTCCAGGGTCTGCTGGCGTTCGCTGTGCTCGAGCTGCTCATCTTTTTGCCGTTGCAGCAGGTCCAGGCGCTGGGCCAGTTGCTGGTCCAGACGCAGGAAAGTTGCGGCCGGCTCACGGCGCAGTTCATCGAGGGTGTCGGCGGGCAGCAGCGTGGCGAAGCTCGCCAGCTCCTGCTCCAGACGTTCTTGATCGGCGCCCAGGGCTTGCTGTTGTTGCTGCAGATGCTGGCTGGCCTGCTGGCTGGCTTCGTTCGCGGCTTGCAGTTGCTGCTGCAGGCGGGCGGCATCCTTCTGCAGGGTCAGCAGGGCGTTCTGGCGCTGTTCGTCGCGGCTGATGTCATCGTTCAGGCGGCGGGCCTGCAGCTCCAGCCAGGCCGTGCGCTGGCTGACTTCCTGGTCGGACAATGCCGGGTAGAGCAGGTGTGCCTGCAGGCTCGGCGCCAGGCCTTGCAGTTGCTCGGACAGTTGCTCCTGCTGGTGCAGGTATTCCTTGATCTGACCGTTGACGCCGCCCAGTTGCGTGCGCAGTTCGTCGAGCTTCTTCTTCAGTTCATCGACTGCCTGCTGGGCGTTGTGTTCTTCATCCTGGTCATGCCGCCCGAGGCTCTGCAGCAGGGCTTCGGGCTGATGGTAGGGATGCTCCTGGCTGCCACACACCGGGCAGGGCTGGTCATCCTGAAGTTGTGCGCGCAGCTCTTCGACACTCTGGCTGCGGGCCAGACGCTGACGTTCGAGCAACTGGCGGGTGACATTGAGCGTTTGTTCGGCGGCGGTCAGCTGGTTCTTGCCGTTGAGGCCTTCGCTGATCAGCTGTTCTCGCTGCTTGAGGGCGATTTGCTGGCGCTCGCGCAGGGCATTGAGGCGTTGTTCCAGCTCTTGCTGCTGGCTCCACAGCCGGTTGAGTTCTTCCACCTGGCGTTGCTGCTGGCGATTTTTCTGCAGCAGCTCGCCAAGTAGGCCGATCTGCTCGGCCAGGGCTTCGGGTTCAGCCTGGGCTTCGTGGTAGAGCAGGGCGATGGCGGCACGCTGTTGCTCGAGAGCAGCGCTTGCCTGTTCGGCACGGGTTTGCAGGCCGGGCAGTTCGACGCGCCCCTGATTGAGGCGGTTTCCCAGTTGCATCAGCTGTTGCAGGCGATCGCGGTAGGCATTCCAGGCTTCGCTCAGGCCGGTCAGGGATGCACTCTGGGCCAGCTGTTGGCTGATCTGGTCGAGGCGTTCTGCACTCAGGCGCTGTTGTTCGGCAAGGTTGAGCAACTGTTGCTGGCCTTCGCTGCAGGCTTGCTCGGCCTGCTGTTTAAGCGCCAGGCAGTTGCCCAGCTCCTGTGACAGGCGGGCGACGCTATTCTGCTCGGCAAAGGCCTGGCGCAGCAAAGGCGCGCTGTCGCTTTGTTCGGCCAGGGCCTGGTTCAGTACCTGCTGGGCGTTGTGCTGAAGGTCGTGCAGCTGTTGCTGACGCGTGTGCAGTTCGTCGTGTTGTTGGCGCAAGGCGCTGATGCTCGCGGCCAAGGGTGAAAGCTGGTTGCTCAGTGCCTGCTGACGGGCAAATTGATGACGTTGCGGGGCGAGTTGTTCCAGGCGTACCAGGATCAGGCGTTCGCCTTGCAGGCTGTCGCTGTGCTGCCGGGCGCTGAGCAGTTGCTCGTTGCTGCTGTGTACCTGGTTTTGCAGCTGCTGCAGTTCGGTCAGCCAGGCGCGTTGCAGTTCGAGCTGACGCAGTTGCGCCTGCTCGCCCTTGAGACGCTCCAGTGCCTGAGCATAGCGTTGGTCGAGGTCGGCGCGGGCCTCAGGCGTCATCGGCATGACGCCAGCGGCCTGGTCTTCAAGGGCCTTGTGGACTTCTTCGGCTTCTTTGCTCTTGCTGTAGGCGCGACGCCCCAACTGGCTGTAGATCGCCGTGTTGGTGAGTTTTTCCAGCAGTTCGCTGCGGTCTTTGTCGTCGGCCTTGAGGAAGGCGCTGAACTCGCTCTGGGCCAGCATCACGGCGCGGGTGAACTGCTCGAAGTTCAGCCCCAGGCGGGCTTCGATCAGTTGCTTGTATTCACCTTTGCTCTGGTTGCTCAGCAGTTGGTCGCTGTCCAGGTCGTGCAGGCTCTGGCGGCTGCCTTGCAGCTTGCCGTTGGCTTTGTCGCGGGCGCGGTTGGCTTCCCAGCGTGCGCGATAGCGACGGCCATCGACACCGACGAAGTCGACTTCGGCAAAACCGCTGCCGGTGCCGCGGCGTAGCAAGGTGCGCGGGTCGCTGGTGAGGATGTCGCTGTCGACTTCCGGCAGCTTGGTTTCGCGGCCGATATTGCTCAGTCGCGGCACCGCGCCGAACAAAGCCAGGCACAGGGCATCGAGCAGCGTGCTTTTACCGGCACCGGTAGGGCCGGTGATGGCGAACAGGCCAGCGCTGGCCAAGGGCTCGGCAGTGAAGTCGATTTCAAACGGGCCAGCCAGGGATGCCAGGTTTTTCAGGCGGATGGCGAGAATCTTCATGGCTGCTCCTCTTGCTGTTGAACGTCCTGCAATAACAGGGCGAAGTCGGCCAGGGTCTGCTCGTCCACGGCGTTGCCATAGGCCTGGGCCCAGGCGCGGCTGAACAGTTCCTGCGGCGTCATCTGGCCGAGCTCCACCAGGGCGGCGTCATCCAGCGCTTCACCTTCGCGGTTACCCGCATATTCGGCGCCAATGCGCACCAGGCGCACGGCCTTGCCGTGCAGGGCGCTTTCCAGTTGCTGACGCAGGTCCGGTTGCGGCTCGTCGAGGCGCACACGCACTTCCAGCCAGGGTTGGCGCTGCGGGTCATCGAGCAGGTCGACTACCGGCAGCTCGGCCAGTTGCTCAAGAATCTCCGCCAGCGGTGCCGGGCCGAGGCGCTGCAGGTGCACGGCGCGGGGGATCAGGCGCGTTTCGACACTGGCCAGCTGGCTGCCATCGAGTTCGATTTCGAGAATCTGGTGCTGATAGCCAATTTCCGAGAATGACAGTGGAATCGGCGAGCCGCTGTAGCGGATGCGCTCCTCGCGGTTGACCCGCTGCGGTTTGTGCAGGTGGCCCAGGGCGACGTAGCTGATGTCCTTGCTGAACAGGCTGGCGGGCAGGGCTTCGGCGTTGCCGATGATCAGGCTGCGCTCGGAGTCTTCCGAGACCGAGCCACCGGCCATGTGCGCATGGCTGACAGCGATCAGCGCCTGGCCGGGCTTGCGTCGTTCCAGCGCGGCTTCGATCAGGCGCTCGTGCACCTGGCCGATACCGCGCAGGTAGTCATCGCCCAGCTGTGCGCCGGTCACTTCGGCCGGCCGCAGGAAGGGCAGGGCCAGGCACCAGGCCGCGACCTTGCCGCGGGCGTTGGTCAGTGGAATCAGCAGGCGATCGCTGTCGAGGACGCCGTCATCGAGCCACTGCACCCGGCCCAGGGCATGGGTGCGCAGGCGCCGCATCAACGGCGCTGGCAGTTCGATGCGCGAACCCGAGTCGTGGTTGCCGGCAATCATCACGATGTTCAGTTTCGGCTGTTGCTCGTGGGCCTGGACGATAAAGTCGTAGAGCCGCTCCTGGGCTTTGACCGGTGGGTTGACCGTGTCGAAGATGTCGCCGGCAATCAGCAGCGCATCAGGTTGGCGCAGCTTGAGCTGGCCGAGCAGCCAGTCAAGGAAACAGGCGTGTTCGAAGTCGCGTTCCTGGCCATGCAGGGTTTGTCCCAGGTGCCAGTCGGAGGTGTGAAACAGACGCATGAAGGGTTCCGCAGATTACCGGCGCAACGCGTTGAGCGTCACGCCTTGGGGTTATTTGGGGTACAAGGGCGGCAGGCTGCCGTTTTCGCTGGCCGTTGGCTGGAGCTGTTCAGCCGCGGGAATGGTGCCGATGGCACGCCACAGTTCCTCACCTTGCCAATACTGCCCGCTTTCGCTGTAGAGGGCACCGTTGAGACCATCCAGGGCGTCGGACAACGGCACGAAGCGCGCGGCCATTTCCGCCAGGGTTTCCGGCTGTTGCCGGGCCCAGGCGTCCAGGGCCTGGCGGGTGGCCTGTGGGTCGTTGGCCTGGCACGCGCGCTTGAGATCGTCGAGCAGGGTGCGTGGGCTCGGTCCGCTCTGGGCGGCACGCAGCACCGCCGGTTGCGAACGGGCGCGCCACCACAGGGCGAAGCCGAGCAGGGTGGTCAGGGCCAGTAACGCGGTACTCAGTTGCCAGGGCCAGAGCGGCCGGGTGGTGACACTGACCGGGTCGATGTTGGCCGGTTTGTCGGCGCTCAGGGCCGGGTTGTCCTCGATCTGCAGGCTGCGCGCCGGCAGGCTGCTGTGCTCCAGGTGGTCTTCACGGGTGTTCCACCAGAACACCTCCTGAGCGGGCAGTTCCAGGTTGCCGCTGTGGGTCGGGACCAAGGCTTCACGTTCCTCGCGAATGCCGAGCAAGCCCCGGTCATTGACCTGGTTGCGCAGTTGCGGCTGGTCCGGGTAGCGGCGCAGGCCGGTCACTTCGGTGGCCGGCAACGGTGGCAGCTGGGCACTGGACAGGCCTTCGGCCTGCACCGTCACGGTCCGGGTCAGGGAGTCGCCGATCTGGGTCTGCTGTTGCGCCGGGTCGGGGCTCCAGTGTTCTTCCAGGCTCAGGTTGCTGGTCGGCAGCCAGGGCGCATTGGCCGGGTAATCGGCGGGGATCGGGTTGACCGTCAGCACCAGCGGCGTGGAGTCGACACGTACCTGTTTGCCGGCCCTGGGGGCATTGAGTTCTTGCTCGGCATCATTCTGTGCAGCCGTGGCGCTGAACGCCAGCGCCGGGATGTTGAGGTCGCCGCTTTGCTGCGGGTAGATCGCATAGCGCATTTCGATCACCCCGTGGCGCACACCGTCGATATCCTTCTCGAAGGTGCGCGATTCACCCAGCGGTTCGACCTTGGCGTTGTCGATCTGCAGCGGGCTCAGGCTGCTGTCATCGTATAGCGGCACCGAGTGATAGATGCTCAGGGTCAGTACCGCCTGGGCCTGCACGTAGACTTCGGGTTGATCGAGGCTGGCATCGATGAACACCGGACCGTGATTCTCGCTGCTGGCTTGCTGCGTGAGGACTTGCAGGCTGATCGGCTCGCTGCGCAGCTCGCCCAGTTGCAGCGCCGGAATTTCCACACTGCCGCTCTGGCGCGGCAGCAAGGTGATGATCCAGCGGGTGCCGGCAGCGTTCTGGTCGTCGAGGCTGTTCAGGCTGTTGACCTGGCGGGTGTCACGGACTTCGAAATTGGCTTGCAGCGGGCTCAGGTCCGGTTTGCCGAACTGGGTTACGTCGCGGGTCTGCAAGGTCAGCTCAAGGGTTTCGCCCGCGTTGAGGCGTGTGCGATCGACGCTGGCGAGCAGCGCCGCGGCCTGCACCTGCAGGCAGAGTAAGAGGCCGAGCACAAAGACGCAGACGCGACTCATCGATGGGGTTCCTGATGTTGTTGCTGTTCGTACCAGAATTTACGCCGAAGCAGTTCTGCCGGGTTGTCCGGGATCTGCCGCAGCCATTGTTCCAGCGCCTGGCGCTGTTCGGCATCCAGGGTGCTGTCTAGCGGGCGCTGGGGTGGCCGGGTGGTTTCTTCATCATCGCCGTTGTTGGCCAGGGTCTGTGCCTGCTCACTGTTGTTGCTGTCGTCCTTGTGGGTGTCGCTGGGCTGTTGCGCCGGCTTTTCGCTGGCCGGGTCCTGACTGTTCTGGGCGCTGCTGTTGCTGTCAGTCTGGGCGTTGGCGTCGCTCTGCTGGTTTTGCTCGGGTGGTTGCTCGGGCTGTTCGGCCTGACGTTGTTGCAGCAGTTGTTCGACCAGCGCCTTGTTGCTCAAGGCAGGCTGCAATTCCGGCTGGCGCTCCAGCGCCTGTTCATAGGCATCCAGCGCCGCTTCAAGTTCCCCGCTACGCGCCAGGGCGTTGCCGCGATTGTAGTGGTCTGCAGCACTGTTGCCCTGGGCAAACAGGCGTGCGGCAGCGTCGTAGTCGCCGGCCTCATAGAGGGCCAGGCCTTTCCATTGGCGATCCTGGAAGTGCTCGGCGGCTTCATTCGGACGCTGTTGCTCGAGTAATCGCTGGCCTTGCTGGTCGGGACGCAGCCACAGGTCATTGAACTCGAAGGCGTAGCTCGGTTGCGGCAACACCAGCAGCAGTGGCAGGCAGAACAGCCAGCCACGGCGGCCGGCGCAGGCTGCCAATAGCAGCAGAGGCAACAGCAGCCAGTAGCCCTGGTCGGCCCAACTGTCCAACTGCAGCGTCTGACCGTCGTCGCGCAGGCTTTTCGGGTTCTCGAACAGACGCAGACCGCGCAGGTCGAGGTCGTCGATACGAGCGTTGCGATAACGCCCGCCGGTGCTGCTGATAAATGCTCTAAGGCTGGCGCTGTCCAGACGTGGCAGAAGGATACCGCCCTGATCGTCCTTGAGGAATTCACCATTGGCTTGCCTGACCGGAGCGCCTTGTGCCGAACCGATCCCCAGCATCAGCAGGCTCGGGCCCTGGCGCCCCAGGGCTTGCTTGATGGCTTCGCGCTCCTGCGGGCTCAAGGACGAGCCCACCAGCAGCAAGCGACCCTGGCCCAGACCGGCCTGGGCGAGCAAGGCCAGGCCCTTGCGCACGGCGAGGTCGGCGCGCTGGCCGGTCTGCGGCATGATCGACGGGTCGAGGGCTTCAAGCAGGTTGCGGCTGGTGGCCAGGTCGTCCGACAGCGGCACCAGGGTGTGGGCGCTACCGGCATAGACGATGATGGCGGTCTGGCTGTCGCGGCGGTGTTCGAGCAGGTCGAGAATCTTGCGCCGCGCCTGCTCCAGGCGGGTCGGTGCGACATCCTCGGCGAGCATCTGCGGGGTCAGCTCGAGCAGGATCACCAGCGGATCGGCAGGACGCTGGCGGGTTTCTTCCAGGCGTTGCCAGCTGGGACCGACCAGCGCCAGTACGCTGAGCAGCCAGGCCAGACCCAGGGCAATCCACGGCAGTTTGCTGTCGCGGCCACTACCACCGCCCAGCAGTACGGCATGGAAGCTGGGCGGCAGGATCATTTGCCAGCGCCCGGCGCGTTTCTGCCGGTGCCAGAGCTTCCACAGCAACCAGGCGAGCAGGGGCAAAACGATCAGCCAGGCCGGGCGCAGCCATTGAGGCCATAGAGCCATCATCGGCGTCTCCTCAGGCGCAGGCGCTTGAGCCGCTCACGCCACTGCGCATGTGGAACCAGAAAGCTTGGCCTGCGCAGCAGACGTTGCAGGCGGTTGTCCGGCCATTGTTCCTGGATCACCAGCAATACGCTGAGCAGCAAGGCCAGCGCCAGCGGCCAGCTGTACAAGGCTTCGGCCGTACGCGCCTGGGTCGGTTGCTGGGCCACCGGCTCCAGACGGTCCAGGGCATCATCGATATCCCGTAGCTCATCGCCGTCACGGGCGCGGAAATAGGTGCCGCCGGTCAGCCCGGCAATTTCCTTGAGCGAGGCTTCGTCCAGGTCCAGGCTCGGATTGAGCCCGAGCAAGCCGGCAGTGCCGGTTTCTTCCGGGTCGGCGCCGATGCCGATGGTGTAGATCCGTACGTTTTCCTGGGCGGCCAGGCGGGCGGCGGTCAGTGGGTGGATCTGTCCGCCGTTGTTGGCGCCGTCGGTGACCAGCACCAGTACCCGGCTCTGCGCCGGGCGCTGGCGCAGGCGCTTGAGTGCCAGGCCAATGGCATCGCCGATGGCGGTGTTCTTGCCGGCAATGCCGATCTGCGCTTCGTCGAGGAAGGTACGTACGGTACGCCGGTCGAAGGTCAGCGGTGCTTGCAGGTAGGCCTGGCTGCCGAACAGGATCAGGCCGACACGGTCACCCTGGCGGGCTTCAAGAAAGTCGCCGAGCAGAGTCTTGACCAAGGTCAGACGGCTGACTTCTTCGTCCTGCCAGTGCATGTCGGGAAAGTCCATGGAGCCGGAGACATCCACCGCCACCAGCAAGTCGCGGCCGCTGGCGGACACCGGCACCGGCTCGCCCAGCCACTGCGGGCGGGCGGCGGCCAGCAGCAGTAACAGCCAAACCACGACAAAGGGGGCCTGCTGGCGCCAGGTTGGCAGGTTCAGACGCGCACGACGCCCGGCCAGGCCTTCGAGTTCATTGAGAAAGCTGACCTTGAGCACCGGTTCGCCACTGTCGGCACCAGGCAGCAGCAAGCGCGCCAGCCAGGGCAGCGGCAACAGCAGGAACACCCACGGCCAGGCCAGTTCAAACATGTTTACGGATCCAGGTTTCGACCGCTTGATTGAGCCCGGCGATGGCCTTGTCGTCGAGCTTGCATTCGGGCTTGTAGGCGCCTTCGACCAGGACCATCCAGCGGGTCAGGCCGGCGGCCGGGCAACGGTTGTCGAGAAAGGCCAGCCACTGCCGGCCATTGAGGGTATGGCTGTGGCTGCCGGGGTAGTGGTTGCGGCACAGGCGTTTGAGCAGTGCGTTGATCTGCTGCAGCCAGGCGCCGGCTGGTTCTCCGTCATAGGGCTTGGGCAGGCGCGCGAGTTCCGCCAGCGCTTCGATACGGATCGGATCGAGGGGCAGTTCGGCGCGCACGATGGGCTTTTTGCCCGGACGCCAGTGGCGCAGGCGCCACACGCCCCAACCCAGCAGCGGTAGCAGGGCAAGCAACAGCCACCAGCCCGGTGCCAGTGGCCACCAGCTGATCGGCGGCGGGCTGATCAGTGGCTGCAGTTGCTCCAGCGGGTTCACTGGGCTTTCCCCGGTCGTTGCGCATTGAGGTACTCGCGCAGTTGTTCGATCATTTCGCTTTGTGTGCTCAGCGGCATCAGCACCACCCGCAGCTTCTGTGCCAGCAGTTCCCAGCGCTCGATACGCGCTTCGCTCTGTTGACGGTAGCTGCGGCGCAGGGTCGGGTCGAGGGTGTCGAGCTCCAGTTGCGCGCCGTGCTGGGCAAAGCGCAGCAGGCCGGCGGCGGGCAGGGCGTGGTCGAGCGGGTCGGACAGCGGCAGCAGGAGCAGGTCGCAGTGGCGCGACAGCAGGCTCAGTTGCTGTTCCACCGCCGGGCTCAAGGCACGCTCGTCGCAGATGATGATCGCCAGGCTGCCCGGGCGCAGTACTTCACGGGCGCGGCGCAGGGCCAGTCCGAGGCTGTCGGCCTGGGGCTTGGCTTCGGTATGCAGCGACTGGTTGACCCGGGCCAGGCGGTTGAGCAATTGCAGCAGGCTCTGCTTGCTGCGCCGCGGTTTGATTTCGTAGTGCTCGTTGTCGCCGAACACCAGGCCGCCGATGCGGTCGTTGTGGCCCAGGGCGGCCCAGCCGATCAGCGCCGCGGCCTGGGCGGCGAGCACCGATTTGAACATCAGTCCCGAGCCGAAGAACAGGCGCTGGCTTTGTTCGACGAGAATGTAGATCGGCCGCTCGCGCTCCTCATGGAAGAGTTTGGTATGCGGCTCCTGGGTGCGTGCGGTCACGCGCCAGTCGATGTTGCGCACATCGTCGCCGGCCTGGTAGACCCGTACCTGGTCGAAGTCGACTCCGCGGCCACGCAGCTTCGAGTGGTGCAGCCCCACCAGCGGGCTGCGCTGGCCGGGCCGGGAGAACAATTGCACTTCGCGCACACGATGACGCATCTCGATCAGCTCGGCGAGGCTGATACGGATTCCGGGCGCGGCCAGCAGGCGATCGGGCATGGCGTCAGGCGACGGCGACGACGTCGAGGACGCGCTGGATTACCCGGTCCTGATCGATCCCGGCGGCCTCGGCCTCGAAGGAAAGAATGATGCGGTGACGCAGCACGTCGAACAGTACCGCCTGGATGTCCTCGGGGCTGACGAAATCGCGCCCGGCCAGCCAGGCATGGGCGCGTGCGCAACGGTCGAGGGCGATCGAGCCGCGCGGGCTGGCGCCATAGGCGATCCAGTCGGCCAGCTCCGGATCGAATTTGCCCGGTGTGCGGGTGGCAATCACCAGTTGTACCAGGTACTCCTCCACCGCATCGGCCATGTACAGGCCGAGGATTTCCTTGCGCGCGGCGAAGATCGCCTGCTGGCTGACCCGGCGCTCGGGCTTGGCCTCGCCATTGAGGGCTTCGCCGCGGGCCTGCAGGAGGATCCGGCGTTCCACGGAGGCGTCCGGGAAGCCGATTTTCACATGCATGAGGAAACGGTCGAGCTGGGCTTCGGGCAGCGGGTAGGTGCCTTCCTGCTCGATCGGGTTTTGCGTGGCCATGACCAGGAACAATGGCGACAGCTCGTAGGTGCTGCGCCCGACGCTGACCTGGCGCTCGGCCATGGCTTCGAGCAATGCCGACTGGACCTTGGCCGGGGCGCGGTTGATTTCGTCGGCCAGTACCAGGTTGTGGAAGATCGGCCCTTGCTGGAACACAAAGCTGCCGGTTTCCGGACGGTAGATTTCGGTACCGGTGATGTCGGCCGGGAGCAGGTCGGGGGTGAACTGGATACGATGGAACTCGGCTTCGACGCCTTCGGCCAGTTCCTTGATGGCCTTGGTCTTGGCCAGGCCAGGGGCGCCTTCGACCAGCATGTGGCCATCGGCCAGGAGCACGATGAGCAAGCGCTCGACGAGTTTTTCCTGACCAAGGATCTGGGTTGAAAGAAAGGTGCGCAGCGCGATCAGCGCCTCACGGTGTTCCATCGTTGAAGGTTCCTGGACAAAAGCCTGGGCGTGCGGCGTGAAAGCGCCCGGGCGGGGGCTGTTACTTTAATCTATCCGGGCCTCAGGCTACTAATGGCGGCAGGTAATTTTGTGCAAATCGAAAACACCTCGCGGGGCAAGCCCGCTCCCACCGACTGCGGTAGGAACAGGCTCAGGTCCACCAGTAACGCACCAGATGAAAGAAGATCGGCGCGGCAAAGCACACCGAGTCCAGGCGATCGAGCATGCCGCCGTGGCCTTCGATCATGTGCCCCCAGTCCTTGACCCCACGGTCGCGTTTGATCGCTGACATGACAATGCCGCCGGCAAAGCCCAACAGGTTGATCAGCAGCGCGATCAGGAACGACTGCCAGAGGTTGAACGGGGTGATCCAGCACAGCGCAGCGCCGATCAGTGACGCCAGCAACAGGCCGCCGACGAAGCCTTCGACGGTTTTCGACGGTGACAGGTTGGGGGCGATCTTGTGCTTGCCGAACAACTTGCCGCAGACGTACTGCAGCACATCGGACAGTTGCACGACGATCACCAGGTAAGCGATCAGCAGCAGGTTGCGGCCCTCGTAGCCGGCGATGTCCAGGGTCAGCAGGGCCGGCACGAACGATATGCAGTACACCGCGATCATCAGGCCCCACTGGACTTTGGAGGCGCGCTCGAGAAAGTGCGCGCTGTCACCGCCCAGGGACGCGAGGATCGGCAGCAGCAAGAACACGTAGACCGGAATGAAGATCGAGAACAATCCATACCAGTCGGCGTAAATCAGCAGGTATTGCAGCGGCAGCGCCAGATAGAACGCTGCCACCAGGGCCGGGTAGTCGCTGCGCCGGGTCGGGGTCAGGGTGAGAAATTCACGCAAGGCATAGAACGATACGGCGTAGAACAGCAGGATCACTGCACCGTTGCCCAGCCAGAAGGCGATGCCGATGACCAGCACCATCACCCACCAGGCATTGATCCGCGCATTGAGGTTGTCGATCACGGCATTGGCGCTGCCAGCGGTTCGCCATTTGAGGATCAAGCCGATCAGCGAGGCCGACAGCAGCAGCGCGCCGATGCCGGCAAATAACGTCAGGGTCTGGTTATCCATGTTCAGCAATGCTCCGGGGCCAGGTCCAGCAACGCGGCACGGCTACGTTGTAGAAATTGTGTTTTGCTCTCACCGTCTTCGAGCTGCAGTGGTGCGCCGAAGCTGGTGGTGCAGAGCAACGGCAACGGCAGTACACGGCCCTTGGGCATGACCCGGTTGAGGTTGGCGATCCACACCGGCACCAGTTGCACCTGTGGGTAGGCTGTGGCCAGGTGAAAGAGTCCGCTTTTGAACGGCAGCAGGCCTTCTTCCTGATTACGCGTGCCTTCGGGGAAGATGATCAGTGAGTCGCCACCGTCCAGGGCATCGAGCATGGGTTGCAGGGGATTGGCTTGTGGGTCGTGGCGCTCACGGTCGATCAGTACGCCGTTGAACACCTCATTGATCACATAGCGGCGCAGTGCAGAGGTTTGCCAGTAATCAGCCCCTGCTACCGGCCGAGTGGTTTTGCGCAATGCCGGCGGCAGCGAGGCCCATAACAGCACAAAGTCGCCATGGCTGCTGTGATTGGCAAAGTAGATGCGCTGTACAGGCTCGGGCCCGCAGCCCAGCCACAGGCTGCGGGCACCGGTGATTGAGCGTGCGGCTGAGGTGATGAGGTGCGCGACCAAAGGTTCGAGCATGTGGATTCCTTATCCTTAAATGGTCCACCACGGACTAGCCAGCAGCCCGCCGAGGGTCAGAAGAAGTTGTGCGCCGAGCACCATCGCCTGGCGGCGCAGCAGGGTCAATGCACTGCGACTGCGTTCCGGCCACGGCCGATCGCCGCGTTTGGCAGCTTGCAGGCCCAATCCGGCCAAGGCCTGATCCAGTGCCTGGGTGCGGTCGCTCAGTGTGGACGGGCTGTCGGCCATGCGTTGAAACAGATCGGCATCGAAGGCTACCCTGAATGCCCAATACTTTTGCACCGCGCCCAGTAGCAACAGCGCGCAGCCAATCGTCAACACCCAGGGGTTGTAGATGCCCTGCCACCACGGGGCGAGGCCGAGCGCTACGCCCAGCAACGCCAGACCGGTGGAGAACTGATCCAGGCTATGTCCGCGGCGTAGCAGGCTGGCCACGCAGTAAAGTTGCATGTCAGTGCTCATTCAGTCCTCTCAGGTTTTTACTCAGTGGCGCCAGGGCCTGACGGTGAGTGGCGTGCAGGACGATGCGTGGGCGTGCTTGTTGAAGCATCGCGATGGCCGCCTCAACGCTGGTGGCGCGGCCACTGTGCAATAGCCAGGCGGCAATAGCCGTTGCACTGCGCGAGTAGCCCAAGGCGCAGCACACCAGTACCGGGCCTTGTTGATGCAGGCGCTCCAGTGCCTGGGCCAGTTCAAGGCACTGTGCGGTGGTCGGCACGCTCAGGTCGAGCACCGGCACGCTGTAATAGGCCCGTGTGCCAGGGGCCAGGGGTAATTCTGCGCAGACATCGAGTACCGCCTTGAATGAGCTGTACCGCAGCTCTGCGCCTGTGGGGACGCGTCCAAGCCAGACGCCGTCAACGATCTGATCGGGCTGCGGGTGCTTGCGGGTCCACAGCCGCGAATTGATCCAGGCGGCCGCCAGGTACGGCGCCAACAACCAGTGTGCAGCACTGCTCAAATGGCCATCCGGCGCTTTTTGAAAGCCGCTGGCACCGAACAACGCATAGTTCAGCGCCACCAGCAGCAGTGCCGCTGCTGGCCAGAACAGCCACAATCCGCCGCCGCCCAGGGCGAAGGCCGCCAGGGCAAACAGCCCGGCACTGAGCGCGTAGCGCAGTGCCAGGCGCCAGCGTTGGTGGTCCCGTGTCAGTTGCATGGATTGCAGCATGCCTGGACGGTCCAGTGGCCACAGCCACACACATAACCACCCGGCCAGGGCGCCGGTAGGCACATCGATGAAGTGATGCTGCCAGGTGGTCAGTACCGACACGCCGATCAAGGCAAACCAGCCATGCACCAGCCAGCGCCACAGGCCCCGGCAATGTTGCGCGTAGCACACCCACAGCACCACCAGCAGGGCGATGTGCAATGAGGGGGCCTGGTTGAACGGCTTGTCGAAACCGGCAAGTACGGCAAACAGCCAGCCGAACACACCGTCCAGCTCGGGACGCTCGAAAGTGAAGCGCAAAGGCCAGAGCAGGAAGCAACTGACGGCAATCAGCTGGGCAGTGAGCAGGCGCAGGGCATGACGCTTGAGGGCCTGGCGGCTGCGCGGCAGCAACAGGGAAAAGCCGTACAGCAGATCGATGGACCAATAGGGCACGATGGTCCACGGCCAGAACGGCATATGCTGTTCCCAGGCAAACACCAGGCTGCCGACATCATCGCGCTGGGAGGTGACCCAGGTGGCGAAGCCGTACGTGCTGAAAAACAACGGCGCCAGTAGCAACAGCCAGAGCACGGCGGATTTCAGCAGGCCAGGCTCGCGTGCGGTCAGCGGGGCGGCGGCGCTCAGGCTCATCATTGCACCCGTTGGGCGAGCGAGACGCTGAAAATCCCCCATTGGTCGATGCGCTGGGTCACTTTACGAAAGCCGGCCGCCTCCACCAACTGGTCCATCTCGGCCTGGCTGCGGCGGCGCATCACCCAGGCCTGGCCTGCGCGGTGGCTGGTCAGGGCGCGGGCGATCAGCTCCAGCTGCGGGTGCCAGGGTTGCCCGGTATAGACCAGATAACCGCCAGGTTCGATGGCGTCGGCCAGCCCGGCCAGGGAGCGGCCGACCATCTGATTGTCGGCAAACAGTTCATAGAGCCCGGAGACCACCGCCAGGCTCGGTTTTGGCGACAGCGCAGCCAGGTCCTGGCCGTCGAAGGCATCGCCTTTGACGAATCGGGCGATGTCGCCAAGGCCTTTTTCAGCGATCAGCGCGCTGCCATCGCGCACGTTGATGTCGCTGTAGTCACGCAGCAGGATCGACTCCGGCAACGGGCTCATGCCTTGCACGGCCTCAAGGATATAGCGCCCATGGCCTGCCGCGATGTCGACGATGCGCACGGGCTGCTGCTGGTCGCGTAACCCGGTGATCGCCAGGCGCAACAGCTCTTCGACGTGCAGCTTGCGTTGACGGATACCTCGCCAGCCGATGGAGTCGAGGTAATTGCGATCGATCAACCGGCCAATCGGCGAAAGCCCGGTGGCGCGGTTGCGGTACACGTAATCGAGGGTGCTGCCCGAGTCGAAGCCGGTGTCGAAGCCAAGCTTTACCCCGGCCGACAGTTTGCTGCCCAGGCCGAGGCTGGCCCTGGTCATGCGCCAATACAGATCGCGCAGGGAGTTGCGTGGCAGCGCGGTGGCCAGCGACTCGGCCTCGGCACAGGTGGCGCCGAGGCGGTCGGCATCCAGCAGTGACGGGCGGTTCAAGGGGCTGGCGAAATTCTGCAGGATAAAGCGACGCATGCGGGCGATGACCGGGGCGCGATCTTTTTCCCCCAGGGTGTCGTGGAAGAACCCCGGCAGAATGTGTTTTTCCTTGTGCACGCTGCCCAGGCGCTCGAAAAACTGCTCCTGGGGTTTGCGATGCACCACGAAGTCGGCGCCGGAGATCAGCAACTGGGTCGGTACCCCGATCGCCTGGGCATCGGCGACCACGCGTTCGCCGGCTTCGTAGAGGCCCAGGAGCACATTGACCGAAATGCTCTTGGTGATCAGCGGGTCCTGGTCATAAGACGCTATGCGCTGCGGGTCGTGAGTGAGAAAGCGCGCCTTGACGTAGCTGTCGACGAAAAAGTTGCCGCGCAGCTTACGCAGCAAGGTCAGCCCCGGCCGGGCCAGGGGCACGTAAAGTTTGACTTTGAACGCTGGAGACGCGAGCACCAGTGCGCGGATACGCGGGGCATAGTCGTGAACCCAGGTGGCAACGATCACCGCACCTACGCTTTGGGCAATCACGGCGATGTTTTCTTCGGCGATGTCATGGGCCTGGGCCAGGTGCTCGCAGAAGGTCTGCACGTCGCGGGCGCTGGTGGCAAAGCTTGGGCTGTCGCCGCGGGCGCCGGGTGACTGACCGTGGCCACGGGCATCCCAGGCGAAGAAGTCGGTGTCTGCCAGGTCCAGTTCATCTACCAGATGGGCAATGCGCCCGGAGTGTTCGTGCCCCCGGTGAAACAGCAGCACGGCCTTGCGCGGTTCGCCCGGCGTGGCGTTGCCGGCTGGCCAGTGGCGATAGAACAGCGCTACGCCGTCATGGGTGGTGAAGGTCTGATCCTGAGCTTCGCGCATTGCAACTTCCTTATGCTGATGGGGCGTTTTCCCTTACTTCTTTGAGTCCCTGGCGCACCCGATTGATCAGGGTAAACACCAACAACCCGGCAATCACCGCGAACACTGCATTGATCCAGGCGGCGCTGAGCCAACCCAGGGCGATCGCAATGGCCAAGGCGCCGAGCACGAAGGCGCGGTCGCTTTTGCCCATCGGCCCGTCATAGCGGCGTGAGGCACCGACCATTGGCCCGAGCACGCCAGTGTACTCGCTGAACACCGCCAATAGCGCAACCAGCACCACAGCAAATGCGCTGACGCCTGGAACCAATGCGAAAGGCAGGATCAGCGCACTGTCGGCAACGATGTCGCACAGCTCGTTGAGGTAGGCCCCCAGGTGCGATTGCTGGCCGAACTCTCTGGCCAGCATACCGTCAATGGCGTTGAGGGCCATGCGCAGGATCATCCATAACGGAATCAGCATGAACAGCCAGGCATGCTGCGCAAACAGGGCGATCAGGCAGCCAAGCAGCACCGAGCAGGCACCCGCCAGCAAGGTGATCTGATTGGCGGTGACGCTGCGCGCATGCAGGCGCTTTACCAGCGGTCGCAGGAGGTTCTGGAAGGCAGGTTTGAGTTGGTAGATGGACACCATCGGAGCAGGTCTCGACCGGGCAGGGAACAGGTTTAGGTCAGGATGGCGCCGGGCAAAGGCGCGGAGCGCCATCAGCGGCTGAAGCGTTATGCAGAAGCAACTGTAGAGGAAATCCTGGCAGTGCTGCTAATGCTGTTCACTTAGGTGGGAGCGAGCTTGCCTCGCGATGCGATTTGCCTGACAAAACGCAATCGCGGGGCAAGCCCGCTCCCACCGGGCTTGTCCCGCTTCCCTTAAGTGAACAGCATTACGCCAGTGCTACAGGTTGCGACGTGGGCGGGCCCCGCGTAGGCCGAAGACTACGCGGGTGAGTGAGGTGATGTTTCAGTTCTTGAAGCTGGAATGCTTGTGTCCTTGGTCACAGAAGGCAAACACCACCACCAGCACTGCGGCCACCGCCAGGATCACCGCCACGCCATCGGTGGAGTGGGTCGCGGAGCTGGCCACCAGGGCCAGGCCACCCAGTGGTGCCAGGCCACCGGCGACGGCCGTACCGATCTCGCGGCCGGTACCAAAGCCCGAGGAACGGGTCTGGGTCGGGAACTGGCGGCTGAGGAACGAGCCCTGAGGGGCGAACATCATCGGTGCGAGGATGCCGGTACCGATGGCGATCGCCAGGTAGATCATCATCGGCTCGCCGGTGTTGAGCAGGGCCAGGAACGGATAGGCGAACAGCACCGAGAAAACCCCGCCGAGCATCAGCACGGTCTTGCTGCTCCACTTGTCGCACAGCCAGCCGAAGAACGGCACGGCGATAATCGCCACCAGGCTGGCGATGGTCACCGACAGCGAAGTGACATGCGCTTCAACGCCTTTGTACTGGGTCAGGTAGGCCAGCGAGAAGGTCTTGAAGATGTAGCTCAGGGCGTTGTAGCCGATGGCGACGAAGAACACCACGGCCAGACCCTTGAGGTCGTTTTTGAACAGCAGCTTGAGTGGCGACACCTGCGCTTTGCGCTGGGTTTTGTCGAGTTCTTTGAAGTCCGGGGTTTCCGGGATGCTTCTGCGCACCCACAGGCCGACGGCGACCAGCACGATGCTGCAGATGAACGGGATGCGCCAGCCACCGGAGAGCAGGAACTCGTTGCCGTTCATGGTCAACAGGTACACGGTCAGCGACGACAGCAACAGGCCCAGGTTCAGTCCCAATGCCGGCCAGGCGCCCTGGCTGCCGCGCTTGCCTTCACTGGCGTGCTCGTAGGAGGTGACCGCTGCGGCGGAGAGCTCGGCGCCAGCTCCCAGCCCCTGAATCACCCGGACCAGAACGAGGATGATCGGCGCCCAGATGCCGATCGAGGCATAGCTGGGGATCAGGCCGATCAGGGTGGTGCAGACACCCATCAGGCAGAAGGTGATGACCAGCACCTGCTTGCGTCCGAAACGGTCACCCAGGTAACCGAAGAGGATGCCGCCGAAAGGCCGGGCGATAAAGCCGATGGCAAAGGTGGAAAAGGCCAGCAGCGAGGCCACGGCCGGATTGCTCGGGTCGAAAAATACCTTGGAGAAGACAATCGCCGCCATGGTGGCGTAAAGGTAGAAGTCATACCACTCCAGCATCGAGCCGAAGATGGTGGCCGCCGCGACCTTGCGCAGGCGCTTTTTGTTTTGTTCCGGGGTTTCTGTCGCGGCCGCAGCCGTCTCGTGTACCGACATCTGAGGTTTCCTTTTGTCTTTGTAGTTATGGTGTTCAGCAGGGTTTCAGCGGGTCTTGAAGATCCTGTCGGCGATCATCTGGCCGATCGGGATCGCCGAGGTGGCGGCCGGCGACGGGGCATTGCAGACATGCACCATGCGCGGCGTCTCGGCGAACAGGAAGTCGTGGACCAGGGTGCCGTCGCGCATCACCGCCTGGGCGCGGATCCCGGCTTCATAGGGCAGCAGGTCTTCGATGTTCAGCGATGGGCAGTACTTGCGGCACTGCTCCAGGTAGCCGCCCTTGAACAGCGAGTTCTTCATTTCGGTGGTGCCCGAGCCGAGGTTGGCCCAGATGGTTTTCCAGAAGCCGGGGAAGCGTGCGTATTCGGCAACGTCGCGCCAGTTCACCGAGAACTTCTTGTAGTTCTCCCGGCCCAGGCCCAGCACGGCGTTGGGCCCGACGGTGACGCTGCCGTCGATCATCCGCGTCAGGTGCACGCCGAGAAACGGCAGTTCCGGGTCGGGGATCGGGTAGATCAGGTGGTTGACGATGTCGTTCTTGCTGGCCGGCAGGCGGAAGTATTCACCGCGGAAAGGAATGATCTGGTGGTCGATCTTGACTCCGGCCAGCGCTGCCAGTCGGTCCGACTGCAGACCGGCACAGGCCACCAGCTGACGGGCTTGCCAGGCCTTGTCATCACTGCTGATGGTGACGCTGTCGCCGCTCTCGACGATCGCGCGCACGGTGGTCGACAACTGCACTTCGCCGCCTGCGGCCTGGATCACCCGGGCCATGGCCTGGCACACCTGCTTGTAATCGACGATGCCGGTGGCATCGAGAAACAGCCCGCCGAGGCCGACGATGTTCGGCTCGCGGCGTTGCAGTTCAGTGGCGTCGAGGCGTTCGACTTTCAGGCCATTTTGCTGTGAACGCTCGTACAGGGCCTGCATGCGCTGGACTTCCAGCGGGGTAGAGGCCACCAGCAGTTTGCCGCAGACATCGAACTTGATCTTGTGCTCGGTGCAGAACGCCTTGGTTGCCTCGGCACCGCGCTTGCACAGATCGGCCTTGAGGCTGCCCGGGGCGTAGTAGATCCCCGCATGGATAACGCCACTGTTGTGACCGGTCTGGTGCCTGGCCAGGCTCGCTTCCTTTTCCAGGATCAGCAGCGAAGCGCCTGGCTGGCGTTCGAGGAGCGCCATGGCGGTGGCGAGGCCGACGATGCCGCCGCCGATGATGCAGTAGTCGTAAATCATGCAGGTGTCACCTTGGCTTGTTCTTGTCAGAGAGTCTGCTTATCAGGTTGTCAGACTAAGTCGGTCAAACAAAAGGGCGCTATGCACCAGCGCCCGCTATTCATGGCAGTTCAAGGGTTCAATCGATGCTTGGCAATTCCAGTTTCAGGCGTTTGGCCGAGGCGCGCAGGTGGGCTTCGGCGCAGGCCGCCGCCGCATGACGGTCGCCGTCGGCGATGGCCTGGTACAGCGCCTGGTGCTCGCGGTTGGCATCCGCCGAACCACCCACCGAGTGGGCGGCCGAGTTTTCCCAGGCGGTTTTGCGGGCGGCGGCCAGTTGGCCACGGAGAAAGTCGTGGAAGGCCACGAAGTAATCGTTTTTGCTGGCGTCGGCGATGGCACGGTGAAACTCGACGTCAGCGGCTGCCGCTGCGGCAAAGTCGCTGCGCTTGTCGAGCATCTCCTGCAGGGCCTTGTTCATCCGCGCAAGATCGGCAGCATCGCGGCGCTGGGCGGCAACCGAGGCCGCCTGGGTTTCGATCCACAGGCGCACTTCGAACATCTGCACCAGGTCCGGGCGTCGACCCTGGCCGGACGGGAAGCGGAACACCGTGCCGGTCGGGGTTTGCGAAATGTACGAACCCAGGCCGCGACGGGCGATCAACACACCATCGGCCTTGAGCTGGGCCACCGCCTCGCGTACTACCGAGCGGCTGACGTTCAGCTGTTCGGCCAGTTGCTGTTCGGTGGGCAGGCGCGATTCGGCCGCCAGGCGCCCGGAATCGATCTCTGCACGGATGGCACCGACGACGCGTTCAACCAGCGTATCGGGGCGCTGAAGCTCAAGCATGGGGTATTGCTCATTAATCAGGTTGTCAGACAATGCCTTCGAGAGGGTTTCTTGTCAAGAAACCGCAATCGCCATTACAGCTCGCTGATGTAGGTGCCAGTGCCCTTGAGGATGTTCTGCAAGGTCTCTTCAACCTCGGCCAGGTCAGTGCCGTCGCTGCTCAGGGTGATTTCCAGGTGATCATCGCCACCGAGGGCGTCGGCATCCAGAGGTGCAACCTCGATCAGCAATCGGGTTTTGCCCAGGGTGACTTTCAAGCCTTCGACCGGGGCGTAATGGTCGTCGAGGGTGATGTCCACACGGTCTTCGTCCGGATAGCGGGTCATGAGGAACATCCGGCCCTTGTCGCTGTGGCAGCACAAGGTGGCCATGTTGTCTTCTTCATCATCGCAAGGGGTGGCGAAGAGCAGGGCGGTGGTCAGTTGCATGAGTGGCTCGATAAATAAGTTGAAACACGATTCTGCCAGTCTTCGGCCCCCGGATAAACGTGGACCTGCACCTCAATGACCGAATATGTCGCAGCACCGCAAGCAGGGGCGGGCGGGCACTCGTTAAGCTGCGCTGTCGATGGTCACCCGTAAAGACACAGCTCTGCCTGGAGCAGTCGTTTTTGCAGATGCCCATCCGTGGAACGGGTGCATGTGACTTGTGAGTCACGATTTACTCCTGTTCCGATGGTTTTTCCGTCCTCCTGCTACGGGTTGGCTATCGTTGATCCGTAGATGGCGGACGCGCGCGACGCTTCACTCCATAACAAAGCCCAGCGGAGTACCACAGATGGCGTTTTTCACCGCAGCCAGCAAAGCCGACTTCCAGCACCAACTGCAAGCGGCCCTGGCGCAGCACATCAGCGAACAGGCACTGCCACAAGTGGCGATGTTCGCCGAACAGTTCTTCGGCATCATTTCTCTAGACGAACTCACCCAGCGCCGCCTGTCGGACCTGGCCGGTTGCACCCTGTCGGCCTGGCGCATCATCGAACGCTTCGACCCAGCCCACCCCCAGGTTCACGTCTACAACCCCGATTACGAGCGTCATGGCTGGCAGTCGACCCACACTGCGGTCGAAGTCCTGCACCATGACCTGCCTTTCCTGGTCGACTCGGTACGCACCGAGCTCAACCGCCGCGGCTACAGCATCCATACCCTGCAGACCACCGTACTGAGCGTGCGTCGCGGGGCCAAGGGCGAGCTGCTGGAAGTCCTGCCCAAGGGCACTCAGGGCGAGGGCGTTTCACAAGAGTCGCTGATGTACCTGGAAATCGACCGCTGCGCCAACGCCGCCGAGCTCAACGTGCTGAGCCGCGAGCTGGAGCAGGTGCTGGCTGAAGTGCGCGTTGCGGTGGCCGATTTCGAGCCGATGAAAGCCAAGCTGCGGGAACTGCTGACGCTGGTCGAGCAAACCGCCTATGCCCCGGCCCAGGCCGAGAAGGCCGAGGTCAAGGACTTCCTGGAATGGCTGGTGGGTAACCACTTCACCTTCCTCGGCTATGAAGAATTCGTGGTCCGCGCCGATGCCCAGGGCGGTCAACTGGCGTATGACGAGCAGTCGTTCCTCGGCCTGACCCGCCTGTTGCGCGCGGGTCTCACCGCCGAAGACCTGCGTATCGAAGACTACGCGGTCAACTACCTCAACGAGCCGCTGCTGCTGTCTTTCGCCAAGGCCGCTTACCCGAGCCGTGTGCACCGTCCGGCTTACCCGGATTACGTCTCGATTCGCCAGCTGGATGCCGACGGCAAGGTCATCAAGGAATGCCGCTTCATGGGCCTGTACACCTCTTCGGTGTATGGCGAGAGCGTGCGCAACATCCCCTATATCCGTGGCAAGGTCGCCGAAGTCGAGCGCCGCTCGCACTTCGACCCCAAAGCCCACCTGGGTAAAGAGCTGGCCCAGGTCCTGGAAGTACTGCCGCGTGACGACCTGTTCCAGACCCCGGTCGACGAGCTGTTCAGCACCGTCATGTCGATCGTGCAGATCCAGGAACGCAACAAGATCCGCGTATTCCTGCGCAAGGATCCGTACGGCCGCTTCTGCTACTGCCTGGCCTATGTGCCGCGCGATATCTACTCCACCGAAGTGCGGCAGAAGATCCAGCAGGTGCTGATGGATCGCCTGAAGGCCAGCGACTGCGAGTTCTGGACCTTCTTCTCCGAGTCGGTGCTGGCGCGTGTGCAACTGATCCTGCGCGTCGACCCGAAAAACCGCATCGACATCGACCCGCAACAGCTGGAAAACGAAGTCATCCAGGCCTGCCGTTCGTGGCAGGACGACTACGCCAGCCTGACCGTCGAAAGCTTCGGCGAAGCCCAGGGCACCAACGTCCTGGCCGACTTCCCGAAAGGCTTCCCGGCCGGCTACCGCGAGCGCTTCGCCGCCCATTCGGCGGTGGTCGACATGCAGCACCTGCTGACCCTGTCCGAGCGCAAGCCGCTGGTGATGAGTTTCTACCAGCCGCTGACCCAGCTCGGTGAGCGCCAGCTGCACTGCAAGCTGTACCATGCCGATACTCCGCTGGCACTGTCGGACGTGCTGCCGATTCTGGAAAACCTCGGCCTGCGCGTGCTCGGCGAGTTCCCGTATCACCTGCGTCACGCCAGTGGCCGCGAGTTCTGGATTCACGACTTCGCCTTCACCTACAGCGAAGGCCTGGACCTGGATATCCAGCAACTTAACGACACCCTGCAAGACGCCTTTGTCCACATCGTCAATGGCGATGCGGAAAACGACGCCTTCAACCGCCTGGTACTGACCGCCGGCCTGCCGTGGCGCGACGTCGCGCTGCTGCGTGCCTATGCTCGCTACCTCAAGCAGATCCGCCTGGGCTTCGACCTGGGTTACATCGCCAGCACCCTGAACAACCACACCGACATCGCCCGCGAGTTGACCCGGTTGTTCAAGACCCGCTTCTACCTGGCGCGCAAGCTCACCAGCGAAGACCTGGACGACAAGCAGCAACGTCTGGAACAGGCCATCCTGGCGGCCCTGGACGACGTCCAGGTGCTCAACGAAGACCGCATCCTGCGTCGCTACCTGGACCTGATCAAGGCCACCCTGCGCACCAACTTCTACCAGACCGACGCCCACGGCCAGGTCAAGTCGTACTTCAGCTTCAAGTTCAATCCCAAGCTGATCCCCGAGCTGCCCAAGCCGGTGCCGAAGTTCGAGATTTTCGTTTACTCGCCGCGCGTCGAAGGTGTGCACCTGCGCTTCGGTAACGTTGCCCGGGGTGGTTTGCGCTGGTCGGACCGCGAGGAAGACTTCCGTACCGAAGTGCTGGGCCTGGTAAAAGCCCAGCAGGTGAAGAACTCGGTGATCGTGCCGGTCGGGGCCAAGGGCGGCTTCCTGCCGCGCCGCCTGCCGCTGGGCGGTAGCCGTGACGACATCCAGGCTGAAGGCATCGCCTGCTACCGGATCTTCATTTCCGGGCTGCTGGACATCACCGACAACCTCAAGGACGGCGCCCTGGTGCCGCCGGCCAACGTCGTGCGTCACGACGATGACGACCCGTACCTGGTGGTGGCGGCCGACAAGGGCACCGCAACCTTCTCCGACATCGCCAACGGCATTGCCATCGATTACGGCTTCTGGCTCGGCGATGCTTTCGCTTCCGGTGGTTCGGCCGGTTACGACCACAAGAAAATGGGCATCACTGCCCGTGGCGCGTGGGTTGGCGTGCAACGTCACTTCCGTGAGCGCGGCATCAACGTCCAGGAAGACCCGATCACCGTGGTCGGTGTCGGTGACATGGCCGGCGACGTGTTCGGCAACGGCCTGCTGATGTCCGAGAAGCTGCAACTGGTGGCTGCGTTCAACCACCTGCACATCTTCATCGACCCGAATCCGGAGCCAGCCAGCAGCTTTGCCGAGCGCAAGCGTCTGTTCGACCTGCCGCGTTCGGCCTGGAGTGACTACGACACCAGCATCATGTCTGAAGGTGGCGGAATCTTCCCGCGCAGCGCGAAAAGCATTGCGATCAGCCCGCAGATGAAAGAGCGCTTCGCCATCGAAGCCGACAAGCTGACCCCGACCGAGCTGCTCAACGCCTTGCTCAAGGCGCCGGTTGATCTGCTGTGGAACGGCGGTATCGGTACCTACGTCAAGTCCAGCGAAGAAAGCCACGCCGATGTTGGCGACAAGGCCAACGACGCCCTGCGTGTCGACGGCAACGAGCTGCGCTGCAAAGTGGTGGGCGAGGGCGGTAACCTCGGCATGACCCAACTGGGTCGGGTCGAGTTCGGCCTCAATGGCGGTGCCACCAACACCGACTTCATCGACAACGCCGGTGGCGTGGACTGCTCCGACCACGAGGTCAACATCAAGATCCTGCTCAACGAAGTAGTGCAGGCTGGCGACATGACCGAGAAGCAGCGTAACCAGCTGCTGGGCAGCATGACCGACGAAGTGGCCGGTCTGGTGCTGGGCAACAACTACAAGCAGACCCAGGCGCTGTCCCTGGCCGCTCGTCGGGCCAAGGAGCGCATCGCCGAGTACAAGCGGCTGATGGCCGACCTGGAAAGCCGTGGCAAGCTGGACCGGGCTATCGAGTTCCTGCCCACCGAAGAGCAGCTGGCCGAGCGCCTGGCTGCCGGCCAGGGCCTGACCCGCGCCGAACTGTCGGTGCTGATCTCCTACAGCAAGATCGACCTCAAGGAACAGCTGCTCAAGTCGCTGGTGCCGGATGACGACTACCTGACCCGCGACATGGAAACCGCGTTCCCGCCGTCACTGGTGAGTAAATTCGCCGAGGCCATGCGTCGCCATCGCCTGAAGCGCGAAATCGTCAGCACCCAGATCGCCAACGATCTGGTCAACAACATGGGCATCACCTTCGTTCAGCGTCTGAAAGAGTCCACCGGCATGAGCCCGGCGAACGTTGCCGGTGCTTACGTGATCGTGCGGGATATCTTCCACCTGCCGCACTGGTTCCGTCAGATCGAGGCGCTGGACTACCAGGTACCTGCAGAAATCCAGCTGACCCTGATGGACGAGCTGATGCGTCTGGGCCGTCGGGCAACCCGCTGGTTCCTGCGTAGCCGTCGTAACGAGCAGGATGCCGGGCGCGATGTTGCGCACTTCGGGCCGAAGATTGCCGCGTTGGGTCTGAAGCTTGATGAGCTGCTGGAAGGGCCGACCCGTGAGCGCTGGATGACCCGTTACCAGGGCTTCGTCGAAGCCGGGGTGCCGGAGCTGCTGGCGCGTATGGTGGCCGGTACCACGCACCTGTACACCCTGTTGCCGATTATCGAAGCGTCCGACGTCACCGGCCAGGATCCGGCTGAAGTGGCCAAGGCCTTCTTCGCAGTGGGCAGCGCGCTGGATCTGACCTGGTACCTGCAGGAAATCAGCAACCTGTCGGTGGAAAACAACTGGCAGGCCCTGGCCCGCGAGTCGTTCCGCGATGATATCGACCTGCAGCAGCGCGCGATCACCATCTCGGTCCTGCAGATGGCCGACGCGCCGCAAGACATGGATGCCCGCGTGACGCTGTGGCTGGATCAGCACCGCGTGATGGTCAACCGCTGGCGCGCCATGCTGGACGAGCTGCGTGCCGCAACCGGTACCGATTACGCCATGTACGCGGTAGCCAACCGCGAGCTGGTGGATCTGGCCATGAGCGGGCAGGCGGCGGTGGTGCCGTCCTGAGTCTGAGCTGAAATGAAAAAGCCCCGGCAGTTGCCGGGGCTTTTTTTTGACTGTTCGGGCCTCATCGCCGGCAAGGCCGGCTCCCACAATGGATTGTTGCGCAGCAGACCCTGTGGGAGTCGGCCTTGCCGGCGATGAGGCCAGTAAGGCTTACTTGAAGCGTCGCTCCACACCTTTCTCGACCAGAATCTTCGCCGCTATCTCTTCCACCGAGAAATGCGTGGAGTTGATGTGGGCAATGTTCTCGCGGCGGAACAGGTTCTCCACCTCGCGCACTTCGAACTCGCACTGGGCGAAGCTGGCGTAGCGGCTGTTGGGCTTGCGCTCGTGACGAATGGCGGTCAGCCGGTCCGGGTCGATGGTCAGGCCGAACAGCTTGTGCTGGTGGTTTTTCAAGGCCTGCGGCAGTTGCAGGCGTTCCATGTCGTCTTCGGTCAGCGGGTAGTTGGCCGCGCGGATGCCGAATTGCATGGCCATGTACAGACAGGTCGGGGTTTTGCCGCAGCGCGAGACGCCCACCAGGATCAGGTCGGCCTTGTCGTAGTAGTGAGTACGGGCGCCATCATCGTTGTCCAGGGCAAAGTTGACCGCCTCGATGCGCTCCATGTAGTTGGAGTTGCCGCCGATGGAGTGGGATTTTCCCACCGAATAGGACGAATGCGCTGTCAGTTCCTGCTCCAGCGGGGCCAGGAAGGTCGAGAAAATGTCGATCATGAAGCCATTGGAGGTGGCCAGGACCTCGCGGATATCCTGATTGACGATGGTGTCGAAGATGATCGGACGGACACCGTCCTTTTCTGCAGCGCTATTGATTTGCTGTACCATGACCCGCGCTTTTTCCACACTGTCGATGTACGGGCGTGTGAATTTATTGAACGGAATGGTATCGAATTGCGCCAGAAGACTCTGTCCCAGCGTCTCGGCAGTGATACCGGTGCCGTCGGAAATAAAGAAAGCAGATCGTTTCATTTGCGCCTTGGGCCTTAAGCTGGTGAGAATTCTTGGATATGATAGGTTCGGTTTACCGAACATCGTGTTCGGCATTCTCACTTATTTTCCGGGTCCAGGCCACAAGCGCCCGGCCAAGCCAGAGCTGGCAGGCGGGCGACCTGAGCTTTTCCAACACAGTTAGTGGAGAGATCACCTTGGTAGAGTACGTAGTTTCCCTCGATAAGCTCGGCGTCCATGATGTAGAGCATGTGGGGGGCAAGAACGCATCCCTCGGCGAGATGATCAGTAACCTCGCGGGCGCCGGTGTATCGGTCCCCGGCGGCTTTGCCACTACGGCTCAGGCGTACCGTGATTTTCTCGAGCAGAGTGGGCTGAACGCCCAGATCCACGCCGCGCTCGACGCGCTGGATGTCGATGACGTCAATGCCCTGGCCCGTACCGGTGCGCAGATCCGTCAGTGGATCATGGAAGCCGAGTTCCCCGAGCGTCTGAACGCTGAAATTCGCACCGCCTTCGCTGAAATGTCCCAGGGCAACCCGAACATGGCCGTCGCCGTGCGTTCCTCGGCCACCGCCGAAGACCTGCCAGACGCGTCGTTCGCCGGTCAGCAGGAAACCTTCCTGAACATCCGTGGCGTCGAAAACGTCATCCGCGCCGCCAAGGAAGTGTTCGCTTCGCTGTTCAACGACCGCGCCATTTCCTACCGCGTGCACCAGGGCTTCGACCACAAGCTGGTGGCCCTGTCGGCAGGCGTGCAGCGCATGGTGCGTTCGGAAACCGGCACTGCCGGCGTAATGTTCACCCTCGACACCGAATCGGGTTTCCGTGATGTAGTGTTCATCACCGGCGCCTACGGCCTGGGTGAAACCGTCGTACAAGGCGCGGTCAACCCGGATGAATTTTATGTCCACAAAGGCACACTGGAAGCCGGCCGCCCGGCCATCCTGCGTCGCAACCTGGGCAGCAAGGCGATCAAGATGGTCTACGGCGAAGAAGCCAAGGCCGGTCGTTCGGTCAAGACCGTTGATGTCGACAAAGCCGACCGCAGCCGTTTCTGCCTGAGCGACGCCGAAGTCAGCGAGCTGGCCAAACAGGCGATGATCATCGAGAAGCACTACAAGTGCCCGATGGACATCGAGTGGGCCAAAGACGGCGATGACGGCAAGCTGTACATCGTTCAGGCGCGTCCGGAAACCGTGAAGAGCCGTTCCCAGGCCAACGTCATGGAGCGTTACCTGCTCAAGGAAACCGGCACCGTGCTGGTTGAAGGCCGTGCCATCGGCCAGCGCATCGGCGCCGGCAAGGTACGGATCATCAAAGACGTCTCGGAAATGGACAAGGTCCAGGCTGGCGACGTGCTGGTATCGGACATGACCGACCCGGACTGGGAACCGGTAATGAAGCGCGCCAGCGCCATTGTCACCAACCGTGGCGGACGTACCTGCCACGCGGCGATCATCGCCCGTGAACTGGGTATCCCGGCAGTGGTCGGTTGCGGCAACGCCACCCAGTTGCTCAAAGATGGCCAGGGCGTGACCGTTTCCTGCGCCGAAGGCGATACCGGTTTCATCTTCGAGGGCGAACTGGGCTTCGACGTCCGTCAGAACTCGGTCGATGCCATGCCTGATCTGCCGTTCAAGATCATGATGAACGTCGGCAACCCGGACCGTGCGTTCGATTTTGCCCAGTTGCCCAATGCCGGTGTCGGCCTGGCGCGTCTGGAGTTCATCATCAACCGCATGATCGGCGTGCACCCCAAGGCGCTGCTGAACTATGCCGGCCTGCCGGCCGAGCTGAAAGAAAGCGTCGACAAGCGTATTGCCGGTTACAACGATCCAGTCGGCTTCTACGTCGAAAAACTGGTTGAGGGCATCAGCACCCTGGCGGCGGCGTTCTGGCCGAAGAAGGTCATCGTGCGTCTGTCGGACTTCAAGTCCAACGAATACGCCAACCTGATCGGCGGCAAGCTCTACGAGCCGGAAGAAGAGAACCCGATGCTGGGCTTCCGTGGCGCCTCGCGTTACATCAGCGAAACCTTCCGTGACTGTTTCGAGCTGGAGTGCCGTGCACTCAAGCGTGTGCGCAACGAAATGGGCCTGACCAACGTCGAGATCATGGTGCCGTTCGTGCGCACTCTGGGTGAAGCCAGCCAGGTCGTTGACCTGCTTGCTGAAAACGGCCTGGCTCGCGGCGACAACGGTCTGCGCGTGATCATGATGTGCGAGCTGCCGTCCAACGCCATCCTCGCCGAAGAGTTCCTCGAGTACTTCGACGGCTTCTCCATCGGTTCCAACGACCTGACCCAGCTGACCCTGGGCCTGGACCGCGACTCGGGGATCATCGCTCACCTGTTCGACGAGCGTAACCCTGCGGTCAAGAAGCTGCTGGCCAACGCCATCCAGGCTTGTAACAAGGCTGGCAAGTACATCGGCATCTGCGGCCAGGGCCCATCCGACCACCCGGACCTGGCCAAGTGGCTGATGGAGCAGGGCATCGAAAGCGTCTCGCTGAACCCGGATTCGGTACTCGAAACCTGGTTCTTCCTGGCTGAAGGCCAGGCTGCGAACTGAGGCGTTGAACCGGAACCTTCACTTGGCCGTCGCTGGCCGGTGAAGGTTCCGACCGTATTCCAGGGCGTGTTCCAGTGATGGTTCCCGCCCTTTTTCGTGCAAGAAACCTATGCAAAGCAGCAGTTCTCTATTTCCCGTGGCCTTGCTCAGTGCCGAGCGTCGCGGTGATCTGAGCGAAGACGTCTACCGGATCAAAGCCGGTAACAGCCCGGATCGCACCGTTGAGCTGGCGGTCACCCGTCTCGGTCTGGCTGACCAGGCCGAGGTGCGCGGCGCCCCGGTGATTTTGCTGCACGGCAGCTTTTCCAATCGGCGCTTCTGGTATTCGCCCCGGGGTGTTGGCCTGGGTGCGTACCTGGCGCGCGCCGGTTTTGATGTGTGGATTCCGGAAATGCGCGGCCACGGTCTGTCGCCGCGCAACCATGCTTACCGACACAACCGTGTCGCCGACTATGCCCGTTACGATTTGCCGGTCATCGCTGCCTTTGTCAGCGAGCAGTGTGGCCGTGCCGCGCACTGGATCGGCCACTCCCTGGGCGGCACCACGCTGGCCGCTGCGCTCGGCGGTCAGTACCTGACAGCTGAGCAGGTGGCCAGTGCGGCGTTTTTCGGTACCCAGGTCAGTCGCACCTACTGGCCGTTGAAACTGCCGCCAGTGGAGTGGGGCGGGCGGCTGTTGCTCAAGCGCTTCGGGCAGATCTCCGGCTCGCGGCTCAAGCGCGGCCCGGAGGACGAGCCGATTGGCCTGGCCCTGGAAAGCATGCGCTGGTTCGGTCTGTTCGGCCGTTTCGGCGACAAGGATCGCGACTGGTGGGCCGGGTTGGCTGAAGTCGATGTGCCGGTGCTGGCGGTAGGTGCGGCTGGCGATCATCAGGACCCGGTGTGGGCCTGTCGCAAGCTGTTTGAGCAACTGGGCGGTGAGCACAAGCAATTCGTTCGCCTGGGCCGTGAAGAGGGCTTCGACAACTTCGGGCACGTCGACATGCTGGTCAGCAAGCCCGCACAGACGCAGGTATGGCCGCTGGTTGAACGCTGGCTGCACAACCCCATGGCTGCTTTGCTCAATGATACAGCGCAGCAGGTGACCGGATCGGCGCCGACGTGTAGCCTTGAGCCTAAAGCGTGATCGCTGGGCCTCGTTAACTGATTTGAAACTGTGACATCCCTTTGTCTTGGCAACCGACAGGAGTTTCCCATGCATTATCTCACCCCCGATCTGTGCGACGCCTACCCGGAACTGGTGCAGGTGCTGGAGCCGATGTTCAGCAACTTCGGTGGCCGCGATTCCTTCGGTGGTGAGATCGTCACCATCAAATGCTTCGAGGACAACTCGCTGGTCAAGGAGCAGGTCGACCTGGATGGCAAGGGCAAGGTGCTGGTGGTCGACGGTGGCGGTTCGCTGCGTCGCGCCCTGCTCGGTGACATGCTCGCCGAGAAAGCTGCCAAAAACGGCTGGGAAGGCCTGGTGATCTATGGCTGCGTGCGTGACGTCGATGTCCTGGCGCAGACTGACGTTGGCGTGCAGGCCCTGGCCAGCCACCCGATGAAGACCGACAAGCGCGGCATCGGTGATCTCAACGTGGTGGTGAACTTTGCCGGGGTGACGTTCCGCCCGGGTGAGTACATTTACGCAGACAACAATGGTGTGATTGTCTCGCCAAGTCCGCTTAAAATGCCGGAATAAGCACTGAAACCGCGAAGTGGAGCAGGAATGTTCGAGGAAGAAAACGCGCAGTGGGGGTTAGTGCATGCCCTGGTGCTCGATGGTAAAGGCGGTGCGCGTTCGATTGCTCGAACTGAACTGGACGACCTGCAGCTGCAGCCAGAGCAGAGCCTCTGGCTGCATTGGGATCGCAGCCATCCCCAGACCCGGACCTGGCTGCGCCGCGACAGCGGCCTGAGCGAGTTCGCCTGCGACCTGCTCCTCGAAGAAAATACCCGCCCACGGCTGTTGGCCTTGCCAGAAGAACAGATGCTGCTGTTTCTGCGCGGGGTCAACCTCAATCCGGGCGCAGAGCCCGAAGACATGGTCTCGGTACGCATATTCGCCCAGGCACAGCGGGTGATTTCCCTGCGCTTGCGGCCATTGCGCGCCAGTGACGAGCTGTTGCAGCAACTGGCCGAAGGTCGTGGCCCGAAGACTGCCTCTGAACTGTTGCTGAGCATGGCGCAGCTGTTGACCGAGAAGGTTCAGGCGCTGCTCAGTGACCTCTCGGAAGTGGTCGACCTGGAAGAAGAGAAGCTTGAAGCCGACCAGAAGTACGCGCCGGAGCAGGCTTCCTTGCAGCAGATCCGCCGCCGCGCCGCCGGCCTGCGCCGCTTTCTCGCGCCGCAGCGCGAGCTGTACGCGCAATTGGCGCGCAACAAGTGGAGCTGGTTCGCCGAAGACGATGGCGATTACTGGAACGAGCTGAACAACAGCCTGATTCGCTATCTTGAAGAGCTGGAGCTGACCCGTGAGCGGGCTGCCCTGGTGCTGGAAAGCGAAGACCGCCGGCGTGCCGAGCGGATGAACCGGACCATGTACCGCTTCGGCATCATCACCTGCATCTTTTTGCCCATGAGTTTTGTCACCGGGCTGCTGGGCATCAACGTCGGCGGTATTCCGGGATCTGAAAGCCCTTATGGTTTTCTCTTCGCCAGCCTGCTGGTACTGGCGCTGGCGTTGGGGCAGTGGTGGTTGTTCCGCCGGCTGCGCTGGGTGTGATCCGGTGCATTTCGTGAACAATCAGTCATTAACTGTCTGCCTGGTTCATGTGACCCGTGCCGGGGCGACCTCGTCTTTGACAGATATTGCGCGAGGTGCCCATGCACGATCCGTTTGAAGAATCCCTGCGAGACCTGCTCAAGGCATCACCGTCCGGGCGCGAGCGCGACGACGATGCCTGTCTTGGGCGCGTCCTGAAAACCGCCAACCGTCAGGTGGGTGCGGGCGATCTGTTCAGCCTGCTTGGCCGCTGGAGCCAGGCGTTGATGATCGCCGTGAACAATGGTTCGGCGCATGTAGCGCCGGTCCGCCGTAACGCTACCGCTCGTAAAGCTGATAAGGCCGATTGAATATGGAACTTAATCTCTGGACCCAGAGCTTGCTCACCGCGATGACCGCGCTGTGGACCAAAGTGGCGAACTTCATCCCCAATCTGTTTGGCGCCCTGGTTGTGGTGCTGCTCGGTTTTGTCGTGGCCAAGCTGCTCGACACCTTGCTCTCCAAACTGCTGGCCAAGCTCGGCCTGGACCGCCTGATGGGCGGCACCGGCCTGACCAAGATGCTGGATCGGGTCGGTATTCAGGTACCGATCTCGACGCTGATCGGCAAGATCGTCTACTGGTTCGTGTTGCTGATCTTCCTGGTCTCGGCGGCTGAGTCCCTGGGCCTTGAACGCGTTTCGGCAACCCTGGACATGCTCGCGCTGTACCTGCCGAAGGTGTTTGGCGCGGCGCTGGTGCTGCTGGCGGGCGTGCTCCTGGCACAACTGGTCAACGGCCTGGTGCGCGGTGCCGCCGAAGGCATCGGCCTGGAGTACGCCGCCGGTGTCGGTCGTATCGCCCAGGGTCTGGTTATTATCATCAGTATTTCGGTGGCAATCAGCCAGCTTGAGGTCAAAACCGATCTGCTGAACCATGTAATCGTCATCGGTTTGATTACCGTTGGTCTGGCCGTTGCCCTGGCGATGGGCCTGGGCAGCCGTGAAATTGCCGGGCAGATTCTGGCTGGAATCTATGTCCGGGAGCTCTATCAAGTGGGCCAACAGGTGCAGGTTGGAGAGGTCGAAGGGCAGATCGAGGAGATCGGCACGGTCAAGACGACCCTGCTGACCGATGACGGCGAGCTGGTTTCGTTGTCCAACCGGATTCTGCTCGAGCAGCGAGTCAATAGCCGCTAACCGGGTAAATCCTGCTAATGTATGCCGCCGCAAAATTGCCCCAGGCAGGGGTAAGCGGCGACATTGACCTGACTGTCGGCCAGATTCGTTTTGAATAAAGTTCACTCGCTGCCCATGCGTTACGACCCCCGCGAGCTCACTGATGAGGAGTTGGTGGCGCGTTCGCATGAGGAGCTGTTTCATGTTACTCGCGCGTATGAGGAGCTCATGCGACGCTACCAGCGGACTCTTTTTAACGTGTGTGCACGTTATCTAGGGAACGATCGGGATGCTGATGATGTCTGTCAGGAGGTGATGCTCAAGGTGCTCTATGGTTTGAAGAACTTCGAGGGCAAATCGAAGTTCAAGACCTGGCTCTACAGCATCACCTATAACGAATGCATCACCCAGTACCGCAAGGAGCGGCGCAAGCGTCGACTGATGGATGCCTTGAGTCTTGATCCACTTGAGGAGGCCTCGGAAGAGAAGGCGCCGAAACCGGAAGAGAAAGGTGGGCTGGATAAATGGCTAGTGCATGTTAATCCGATTGACAGGGAAATTCTGGTGCTACGATTTGTCGCAGAGCTGGAATTTCAGGAAATCGCCGATATCATGCATATGGGCCTGAGCGCAACGAAAATGCGGTACAAACGTGCGCTAGACAAGCTACGTGAGAAATTTGCGGGCCTTGCTGAAACTTAGAGGCACGCAAATATCTCTAACGTACCGGCAAGTTCTGCTAGACTTGCCGTCGAGTTGTCCCCCGGATGTTGGTGGGACTGCTTAACTATCACCAGATGGGGATTTAACGGATGAAATTGAAAAACACCTTGGGCTTGGCCATTGGTTCTCTTGTAGCCGTAACTTCGCTCGGCGCTCTGGCACAGGGCCAAGGCGCGGTTGAGATCGAAGGTAACGTTACCAAGCAGTACTACGATAGCGAGCGCAATTTCAAGAACGACGGCACCAACCCTGGTGTTCGCCTCGGTTACTTCCTGACCGACGACCTGTCGCTGGACCTGGGCTACAACGAGACTCACAACGCTCGTGGCGAAGTCTTCAACAAAGACATCAAAGGTTCTAAAGCCAAGCTCGACGCTACCTACCACCTGGGTACCGTAGGCGACGCAGTGCGTCCTTACGTTTCCGCTGGTTTCGCGCACGAGAGCCTGGGCCAGGCCACCAACAACGGTCGTGACCACTCCACCTTCGCCAACCTGGGCGCCGGTGCCAAGTGGTACATCACCGACATGTTCTTCGCCCGTGCTGGCGTTGAAGCCATGTACAACATCGACAACGGCAACACCGAGTGGGGCCCAACCGTCGGTCTGGGTCTGAACTTCGGTGGTAGCGGTGGCAAAGTTGCTGCTGCTCCTGCTCCAGTTGCTGAAGTCTGCTCCGACAGCGACAACGACGGCGTTTGCGACAACGTTGACAAGTGCCCTGACACCCCAGCCAACGTTACCGTTGACGCTGACGGCTGCCCGGCTGTTGCCGAAGTCGTACGTGTTGAGCTGGACGTCAAGTTCGACTTCGACAAGTCGGTCGTCAAGCCAAACAGCTACGGTGATATCAAAAACCTGGCTGACTTCATGAAGCAGTACCCACAGACCACCACCACTGTTGAAGGTCACACTGACTCCGTCGGTCCTGACGCTTACAACCAGAAGCTGTCTGAGCGTCGTGCAAACGCCGTTAAGCAGGTTCTGACCAACCAGTACGGCGTAGAATCGAGCCGTGTTGAGTCGGTAGGCTACGGTGAAACCCGTCCGGTTGCTGACAACGCCACCGACGCTGGTCGCGCTGTTAACCGTCGCGTAGAAGCACAAGTAGAAGCCCAAGCCAAGTAATTGGTAAGTGCTTCACGGAAAAGCCCGGCCTAGGCCGGGCTTTTCTTTGTCTGCGATTCAGGCCGGAATCTGCAGCAGGGTGCTGCCTGACGCTGCTCGGGCCGCCACTTCGCCGATCACCAGTATTGCCGGGCTGCTCAGTTTGAAGCGCGCAGCGTCCTCGCAAAGCTGAACCAAGGTGCTGCGTTGTTCGCGTTGCTGGGGCAGGGATGCGTTCTCGATCATCGCCACCGGCGTGTCCGCTGCCAGGCCGCCTGCCAACAGGCCTTGCCGGACCTCGTCGAGTTTGCTCACGCCCATGTACACCACAAGGGTGGTGCCACCCTGGGCGAGCGCCTGCCAGTTCAACGGGCTGTCATCCTGGGTGTGTGCGGTGACCAGGGTCACGCCCCGGCTTACGCCGCGCAAGGTCAGGGAAATGCCGCATTGGGTTGCCCCGGCAAGGCCGGCGGTAATGCCATTGACCAGTTCAGTTTCGATACCTTGGGCCTGTAGCCAGGCCGCCTCTTCACCGCCACGCCCGAAAATGCACGGGTCGCCGCCCTTGAGCCGGGCCACACAACGGCCCTGGCGGGCATAGCGCAGCATCAGGCGCTGGATGAAGGCCTGGGGTGTGGAACGGCATCCGCCGCGTTTGCCAACGGCAACCACGCGCGCCTGAGGGCAGTGGGTGAGGATCAGCGGGTTGACCAGATCGTCGATCAGTACCACCTCGGCTTCAGCCAGGGCACGCACAGCCTTGAGGGTCAGCAGTTCCGGGTCGCCGGGACCTGCACCAATCAGCCAGACTTTCGCATTCATCGGGTATTCCTCATCGGCAAAGGATGCCGTCAGCCTTTTAGCAGGCTGATCAGCAGGATCAGGTTGAGTAACAACGACAGCAGCGCCAGGCCGCGCCAGACCTTCAGTGGCTCGCGTTCGAGCAGTGGCCGCGGGCGTATGCTCAGGTGCTGGCGTTCGCCTTGTTCGAGCAGCAACAGCCATTGCTCGGCAGTTTCAAATCGTTGCTGCGGGTCGGCGAGCAACGCCTGGTTCAGGTTGTGCTCCAGCCATTCCGGCAGGTCTGGGCGGTAGCGCGCGGCACTGGTGGGCTGGACAAAACGTGGGCGCTGGAACGCTTCGATTTCGCCATAGGGATAGTGACCGGTCAGCAGGTAGAACAGCGTTACGCCGACGCTGTACAAATCTTGCCGGGCGCTGGGCGGCTCGCCGCCGAACGCTTCCGGGGCAATGAACGACGGGGTGCCGGGGAGTTCGTGGGCACGGTCTTCAGAGAGTCCCGGGCAGAAGGCCAGGCCAAAATCCAGCAGGCGCAGCTGGCCATCGTCACCCAGGTGCAGGTTCTGCGGTTTGATATCGCGATGGAGGATGTTGCGCCGGTGCAGCATGCCCACGGCCTGCAGCAGTTGTTGGGCAAGCGCCTGCCAATCCGCCAGTGGCAAGGGGCCGGTACGGGCGAACAATTGCTCCAGGGTCTGGCCCGGGTATTCACGCATCAGGTAATACAGGTGCTGACGCTGGCTGGCCGGGTGTACTTCGGGGAAGTAACGCCCGGCAACCCGGCGCAGGAACCACTCTTCGAGCAGCAGGCTTTGCAGGGCGCCAGGTTCATCCTTGCGCTGCTCGGGCAGGGTTTTCAGCAGCCAGGCGTGTTGCTGGCTGTCGTGAACCCGGTACAACAAGGACTGCCGGCTCTGGCTGAGGGCCTGCTCGACCGTCCAGCCATCGATCGATTGGCCGCTACGCAGGGGGCCTGGCAGCGGCCATTGCTGCAACTGCGCCAGGGAATCGCCGAGGTTGCTCGTGCCCAACTGATCAATCCGCACCAGCAATGCGCTGGCGTTGTCCTGGCTGCCGCTGTGATGGGCCGAGCTGACCAGCGTGTGCGCCGCGTCCTGCAAGTCAATCTGTTCGCGCAGCACAGCGCGGATCTGCGATTCGCTGAGGCTGGCCCAGACGCCATCGCTGAGCAGGACGAAGCATTCACCAGCGTGCAGGTCGCCTTCGAGGTAGTCGACCTGCAGGTGTTGATCCAGGCCCAGGGCGCGCTTTAGTACATGCTGCATGCCTGGCTGATCCCAGACGTGATCCTCGCTGATGCGCTGCAACTGGCCGGCGGCCCAGCGATAGATGCGGCAGTCGCCGACATGCGCCAGGGTGAAGCGCCGACCGCGCAGTACCAAAGCGCTGAGGGTGGTCAGTAGAGGCTGGCCACCACCATTGGCGCGCAACCAGCGATTTTGCGCCAGCAACAGGCGGTCGAGCGCCTGGGCCACGCCCCAGGTAGGCGGTGTGGCGTAATAGTCCAGAGCTAGCGCCTGCAGGCTCGCCCGCGCGGCCAGGCCACCGTCGGCGCACTGGCTGACGCCGTCGGCGAGGGCGAACAGATAGCCCTTGCTGGCAGCCAGTTCCGGGTTGGGGGTAACCAGGCGCAAGGCATCCTGGTTCTCTTCTCGAGGCCCGGTGGCGCTGGCTTGTGCAAAGCTCAGTTGCAGGCTCATGGCGCAGCCTCAGACCCGCGCCGCGGTGACGGCGGCCGAACCCCAGGTGGTGCGCCAGCGTTGTTTCACGCCGTACAGGCCGAACCAGGCCAGCACGCCGAGGCTGGCGAACAGCCAAAGCCCCAGTTGATAGTCGCCGCTGTGCTGTTTGATCGCGCCAAGGCCGGCGGCCAGGAGGAAGCCACCGATACCGCCGGCCATGCCGATCAGGCCGGTCATTACGCCGATTTCCTGGCGAAAACGCTGCGGTACCAGTTGGAACACTGCACCATTGCCAGCACCAAGACCGAGCATGGCACTGACGAACAACGCCAGTGCTGCCACCGAGCTCGGCAGATTGAAACCGACCGCAGCAATACAGATGGCTGCCACGGTGTACATCGCCAGCAGGGTACGGATCCCGCCAAAGCGATCGGCCAGGGCGCCACCCAGAGGGCGCATCAGGCTGCCGGCGAACACGCAGGCGGCCGTGTAGTAGCCGGCAGTGACCGGGCTCAGGCCGTACTGGTCGTTGAAGTAGCCGGGCAGCGCGCTGGCCAGGCCGATGAAGCCGCCAAAGGTGACGCTGTAGAAGAACATGAACCACCAGCTGTCGCGATCACCCAGGGCTTTGAGGTAATCGGCCATGGCCTTGGGCTTGGGGCGTTGCGGGGCATTGCGCGCGAGCAGGGCGAACAGCGCCAGGGTCAGCACCAGCGGCACCACGGCAAAGCCGAAGACATTGTTCCAGCCAAAACTGGCGGCCAGGACCGGCGCCAGCAGTGCGGCGAATACCGTGCCGGAGTTGCCCGCGCCGGCAATACCCATAGCCTTGCCCTGGTGCTGGGCCGGGTACCACTGCGAGGCCAGTGGCAGGGAGACGGCAAAGGAAGCGCCGGCGACGCCGAGGAACACACCCAGCAGCAACGCCTGTTCATAGCTGTGTATGCCCAGATTCCAGGCGCAGAACAGCGCAATGATGACGATCACCTGGCCAATCAGGCCGGCGGTTTTCGGTGACAGGCGGTCTACCAGGATGCCCATTACGAAGCGCAGGATGGCGCCGGCCAGGATCGGTGTGGCAACCATCAGTCCGCGTTGCTGGGTGGTCAGTTGCAGGTCGGTGGCAATCTGCACCGCCAGGGGGCCGAGCAGGTACCAGACCATAAAGCTCAGGTCGAAATACAAAAAGGCGGCGAACAGCGTGGGAATATGCCCGGACTTCCAGAAACTCGTATTCATCGAACACCTCGTTGAACGTTGCACTGCAGGTCGCGCCCTCAAGGGGCAGAAACGCAAAAGACGCCGCCTCCCGGCCCGCTGTTGCGAGGGGGATGCGACGTCTTTGTCGTGAAGGGGCAACCGCCGTTGGCTACCTGTGTGAATAGGAAGTGCAAAAGCCAGGCCAGGGTGCTGTCAGCCAAGCAAATCGCTCATGGCGATGATCTGTTCGGCCACCTGGATCAGCTTCTGCTGCTTGCTCATGGCCTGGCGACGCATCAGGGTGTAAGCCTGTTCTTCGTTGCAGTCCTTCATTTTCATCAGCAGCCCCTTGGCCAGCTCGATGCGCTTGCGCTCGGCCAGCTGCTGGTCGCGGGCTTGCAGCTGGGCCTTGAGCGCCTGGTCGCTTTCGAAGCGGGCCATGGCCACGTCGAGGATTGGCTGCAGCCGCGCCGCATGGATGCCTTCGACGATGTAAGCGCTGACCCCGGCCTGGATCGCCTGGCGCATCACGCTCGGATCGTGCTCGTCGGTAAACATGACAATTGGCCGTGGCCGGTCGCGACTGACCAGGATCACTTGCTCCATCACATCCCGGCCCGGTGATTCGGTATCGATCAACACCACATCCGGACGCACCGTTTCGACGCGTGCCGGCAGGTCGATGATCAGCCCTGACGCTTCGATGACTTCGAAGCCAGCTTCAACCAGTGCGGCTTTCAGGCGCCCGACTTTCTTTTCGGTGTCGTCGATCAACAGGATTCGCAGCATCATGAGCTCCCCTGATCAGCGACGGGCGAGGGCGGCAGGCGTTTGCGCCAGCGCGTGCAGGGCAAAGCTGCGGGCGTAGCCGGCGGGGTCGCTGCCATCCCAATAGCTGCCATCGATCAACTGGCTGCGGCGCATGTTCTGCTCGGTACAAGGCACACCGATGGCAGTGGCGGCGTCGCGGTATAGCGCCAGTTGCTGCACCTGGCGCGCCACGCCGAGGTAGTCGGGGTCTTCGCGCAGCAGGCCCCAGCGGCGGAACTGGGTCATGAACCACATACCGTCGGACAGGTAGGGCAGGTTGGCCCGGCCGTTGTCGTGCAGGCGCAAGGCGTGCGGGTCGTGCCAGTGATTGCCAAGGCCGTCGTGGTAGTCACCGAGCAAGCGCGGTTCGATGCTGTTCAAGGGCGTGTCCAGGTAGGCCTGGCCGCTCAGCAGTTGGGCAGTGCTGCGACGGTTTTCCGGGCTTTGCTCGATGAAGCGGCTGGCGGCCAGAATCGCTTTGACCAGCGCTCTGGCGGTGTTGGGGTACTGCTCGACGAAGGCGCGGGTACAGCCAAGGACTTTCTCAGGGTGGTCAGGCCAGATCGATTGGCTGGTCGCCAAGGTGATCCCCTGGCCCTGCTCGACGGCGTCGGCCGACCAGGGTTCGCCGACACAGAAACCGTCAATGCGCCCGGCTTGCAGATGAGCAAGCATCTGCGCCGGTGGCACTACAACGCTGTTGACGTCATGCAGTGGGTGGATGCCCTGGCTGGCCAGCCAGTAATACAGCCACATGGCGTGAGTGCCGGTCGGAAAGGTCTGGGCAAAGGTGAGTTTTGTCCTGCTTTGGTGCACGAAGTGCTCCAGCGCCTCGGGACGGGTCACGCGCTGACGTTGCAGTGCCGCCGACAGATTGATGCCTTGGCCATTCTGGTTGAGCCCCATCAGCACCGCCATGTCGGTGGCCCCGGTGCCGCCAATGCCCAGGTGCACGGCATAAATCAGCCCATACAGGCTATGGGCAGCGTCCAGCTCGCCGCTGACCAGCTTGTCGCGCAGGCCGGCCCAGGAACTCTGGCGCTTGAGGTTCAGGCTCAGGCCATAGGGCTGGGCAAAGCCCTGGGTCGCGGCAACCACTACCGAGGCGCAGTCGCTAAGGGCCATGAAACCGATGTCCAGGCTGTGCTTTTCCGGCGCATCGCTGCCGTTGACCCAGGCCAGTGGAGTCGTGGGGGTATCGTTGTTCACAGTATCGCGCCTGTGTCGAGGGGCAGGCCGTGCCGCTTGCGTGGCCGGTATCAAGCGTCAACAAAGCAACGCATATGCCAAGGCGGCGCTGTCCCCCGGACGACGCCACCTATATAATCGCCCCCTCACTCACGCCGAGCTAAGCCCGCCCATGTATACCCTGGCCCGCCAGTTGCTGTTCAAGCTCTCCCCGGAGACCTCCCATGACCTGTCCCTGGACCTGATCGGCGCCGGTGGCCGCCTGGGCCTGAACGGGCTGCTGACCAAGGCCCCGGCCTCCTTGCCGGTGACGGTCATGGGCCTGGAGTTCGCCAATCCGGTGGGTCTGGCGGCAGGTCTGGACAAGAACGGCGCAGCCATCGATGGCTTTGCCCAGCTGGGTTTCGGTTTTGTCGAGATCGGCACGGTCACGCCGCGTCCGCAGCCGGGCAACCCCAAGCCGCGCCTGTTCCGCTTGCCGCAGGCCGAGGCGATCATCAACCGCATGGGCTTTAACAACCTGGGTGTCGATAACTTGCTGAACCGCGTGCAGGCAGCGAAGTATCGCGGCGTGCTGGGCATCAATATCGGCAAGAACTTCGACACCCCGGTCGAGCGCGCGGTGGACGACTACCTGATTTGTCTGGACAAGGTCTACGACCACGCCAGTTACATCACCGTCAACGTCAGCTCGCCCAACACCCCGGGCCTGCGCAGCCTGCAGTTCGGCGACTCGCTCAAGCAGTTGCTCGATGCCCTGGCCGAACGCCGTGGGCAACTGGCTGCGCAGTACGGCAAGCACGTACCGTTGGCGATCAAGATCGCTCCGGACATGAGCGATGAAGAAACCGCGCTGGTGGCGGCGGCGCTGGTCGAGTCAGGCATGGATGCGGTGATTGCCACCAACACCACGCTGGGCCGTGAAGGTGTCGAAGGCTTGCCCCATGGCGACGAGGCCGGTGGCCTGTCGGGCGCGCCGGTACTGGAAAAGAGCACGCATATCGTCAAGGTGCTGGCGGGTGAGCTGGGTGGCAAGTTGCCAATCATCGCCGCCGGGGGCATCACCGAGGGCAAGCATGCGGCACAGAAGATCGCCGCCGGTGCCAGCCTGGTGCAGATCTATTCGGGGTTCATCTACAAAGGCCCTGCGCTGATTCGCGAAGCGGTGGACGCCATCGCAGCCATGCCGCGCTGAAACGCAGGCATAAAAAAGGGCCCCTTGAAGGGGCCCCTGGGCCTTAGCCCGCCGCCCGGATGGGGCGCGCATGGTGAATGAATTCAGATCCTCGTTCAGCCAACGGCGTGAAGTTCGTTGAGTCTGTGAATACCCGCAGTGCCGGTCATACCGTCCCAGTTGTCGCCGCGTCCTTCACGCCAGCCATTGATCCATGCCTGGCGTACAGACGGTAGAGTAAAAGGGCAAAGCTCGCGGGATTTGCCGGTGACCCCATATTGGTAGCCACGTGAAAATGCTCGTTCCAACGGATCACGCTTAAGTCTTCTCATAGGGTGTTGCCCTCACTTGTTGACTGTAATGTCCCGTCGGCCTCTAGGAGGCCGGGCAGAATCGTTCTGCCGGTTTGCGCTCGCTGCCGGCGTCGCGAGCGAAAGTGTTGCCCCGTTGCGGTGACAACCTGAGATGAGTTCTAACCAATGCACGACACAGTGTGAATGATCGTTTTGTCATAAGGACGTAACCTTTCCTAGGGTCAAAGGATAAGTAAATAAATGCGTCAGGCCTGGATCCGACGCAAAGCCCGCTATGATCAGGGTTTGATAAGAATTGAAGTCACTTGGCGAGCGCCGGGTGATAATTTGTAACAAGGCAGTCAATACGACGAAGGGTCATTTTTCCCCCTGTCAGTCGTGAATTTTTCATTCTGCCCGGCGATCAAAGACTTTTCTGCCCCAGGCAAAAGGTCAGGTTGCCCGGGTGGCCCGGCACTCACCGCAGTGCCATTCGAACGCTCGCTGGAAAGGCGTTCGATTAAACATCGGAAGGCGATGCGCTTGCCCTCCACTTATTGCTCAAAGCACTGGATACCTCATGTCGGACCGTTTCGAACTCTACCTAACCTGCCCCAAAGGTCTTGAAGGCCTGCTCGCCGAAGAGGCCCGCGGCCTGGGCCTTGAAGAGGTGCGTGAACACACCTCGGCCATCCGCGGCTCGGCCGACATGGAAACCGCCTACCGCTTGTGCCTCTGGTCACGCCTGGGCAACCGCGTGCTGCTGGTGCTCAAGCGCTTCAACATGAAGAACGCCGACGACCTGTACGATGGTGTGCACGAAGTCGAGTGGCAGGACCATCTGGAAGCCAGCGGTTCGCTGGCCGTGGAGTTCAGCGGCCATGGCTCGGGTATCGACAACACCCATTTCGGCGCCCTGAAGGTCAAGGATGCCATTGTCGACAAGCTGCGTACCCGCGATGGCGAGCGTCCTTCGGTTGACAAGCTCAACCCTGACTTGCGCGTGCACCTGCGTCTGGACCGCGGGGAAGCGATCTTGTCCCTGGACCTGTCGGGCCACAGTCTGCACCAGCGCGGTTACCGTCTGCAGCAGGGCGCTGCGCCGCTCAAGGAAAACCTTGCCGCCGCCGTACTGATCCGTGCCGGCTGGCCGCGTATTGCCGCCGAAGGCGGTGCGCTGGCTGACCCGATGTGCGGTGTGGGTACCTTCCTGGTGGAAGCGGCGATGATCGCCGCCGACATCGCCCCCAACCTCAAGCGTGAGCGCTGGGGCTTCAGCGCCTGGCTTGGCCATGTGCCGGCGTTGTGGCGCAAGCTGCACGACGAAGCGCAGGCGCGGGCGCAGGCCGGTCTTGCCCGTCCGCCGTTGTGGATTCGTGGCTACGAAGCCGATCCGCGGCTGATCCAGCCGGGCCGCAACAACGTCGAGCGTGCCGGTCTTAGCGACTGGGTGAAAATCTACCAGGGCGAGGTAGGCAGTTTCGAGCCGCGTCCAGACCAGAACCAGAAGGGCCTGGTGATCTGTAACCCGCCCTATGGCGAGCGTCTGGGTGATGAAGCCAGCCTGCTGTACCTCTACCAGAACCTCGGCGAGCGTCTGCGTCAATCGTGCCTGAACTGGGAAGCGGCGGTGTTTACTGGCGCCCCCGACCTGGGCAAGCGCATGGGTATTCGCAGCCACAAACAGTATGCATTCTGGAACGGCGCGCTGCCGTGCAAGCTGTTGCTGATCAAGGTGCAGCCCGACCAGTTCGTCACCGGCGAACGTCGCCAGCCCGAGCGTGACGCTCAGGGTAACGAAGACCAGCGTTCGCCGGCAGCCGTTGCCAGCGAGCCGGCACGCTTGAGCGAAGGCGGGCAGATGTTCGCCAATCGTCTGCAGAAAAACCTCAAGCAGCTGGGCAAGTGGGCCAAGCGCGAGCAGGTCAGTTGCTATCGTCTGTATGACGCTGACATGCCTGAGTACGCCCTGGCCATCGACCTGTACCAGGACTGGGTACACGTCCAGGAATACGCCGCACCGCGTTCGATCGACCCGGAGAAAGCCCAGGCCCGTCTGTTCGATGCGCTGGCCGCAATTCCCCAGGCACTGGGCATCGACCAGAGCCGGGTGGTGGTCAAGCGTCGCGAGCGTCAGAGCGGTACCCGCCAGTACGAGCGCCAGAGCACCCAGGGCCAGTTCCTGGAAGTCAGTGAAGGAGGCGTCAAGTTGCTGGTCAACCTGACCGACTACCTGGATACCGGACTGTTCCTCGATCACCGGCCGATGCGCATGCGTATCCAGCGTGAGGCCGCCGGCAAGCGTTTCCTCAACCTGTTCTGCTACACCGCGACCGCCAGCGTGCATGCGGCCAAGGGCGGTGCACGCAGCACCACCAGCGTCGACCTGTCCCGGACGTACCTGGACTGGGCGCGGCGCAACCTGTCGCTCAATGGTTTCTCCGACAAGAACCGCCTGGAGCAGGGCGATGTCATGGCCTGGCTGCAAGCCTGCCGTGATGAGTTCGACCTGATCTTCATCGATCCGCCGACCTTCTCCAACTCCAAGCGTATGGAAGGTGTATTCGATGTCCAGCGTGACCATGTCGAATTGCTCGACCTGGCAGTAACGCGTCTGGCACCAGGCGGCGTGCTGTATTTCTCCAACAACTTCCGCAAGTTCCAGCTCGACGAACGTCTGGCCGAACGTTATGCGGTAGAGGAAATCAGCGCGCAGACCCTGGATCCGGACTTCGCCCGTAACACCAAGATTCATCGGGCATGGCGCATTCAGGCACGCTGAAGACGATCTTCTCCCAGGCCTCGGATTGCTTCATTAGTGGCTAATGGCTATAACTGAAGGAGGACCTGGGAAACGCTGCATGCTGGCGTTATGAGTGTTATCAACTATGTCGATGCATGGCGTTCGTCCAAAGATGCTCGGCTTCGTCAGCGAAGAAGTGTCCGCCTGGTTGGTTGCCCTTGTGGCACTGGTGGCCGGCGGACTGTTGACTGCGTTTCTGGCGTTGGCAACCTACGAGTTGTACCAGCAACAGTTGCGTCAACGCTTCGAACTGCTGGCCAGTGAGCGTTACAGTCGTATCGAAGAACGCTTCGAGGATCAGGTGCAGCGCCTGGATGGGCTGCGTCGGTTCTTCGTCTTTGCCACCGAAATCACGCTCGAAGAATTCAATGGTTACGCGCGGCCCTTGCTGCACCGTACCCAGGCCTATTCCTGGGCGCCGCGGGTGCCGGGGCCCGCACGCCAGGCCTTTGAGCAGCGTGCGACTCAGGTACTTGGCCGTCCCTACGAAATCCAGCAACTGACTGATGACGGCAGTTTGCGCGTATCACCCGCGCGTCCGATCTACTACCCGGTGCTGTTTACCCAGGCATTGAAACTGCTGCGCCAGCCGCTGGGTCTCGACCTGCTTTCCCAGGCCCTGCGTCAGGACACCCTGCAACGCGCCGCGAAGCCTGGCAGCATGGCTGTCTCTGCGCCGCTTAACCTCACCGATGTGGAGCCTGCGTATGCCCGCGGTATTCTGATGGCGGCGCCAGTGTTCGCGCCACATGATCCTGACCCGCAGCCGCGGGGGTATGTCATGGCGGTGATCAGTATGCGGCAGTTGATGGCCGAGGGGCTGCCCAACGCGGCCCAGGACAACCTGGTGGTGCGTATTCGCGACCTGTCCGGGCCGGACAGCCAGCATGAGGTACTGTTCCAGTCGGATAACCGGGGTGCCTCCTCAACGCTGGCCGCCAGTCATCTGTTGCACCTGGCCGACCATGACTATCAGCTCGATATCCGTCCAAGTCTGGCGTTCATGCAGGCCAACCGCTCTTCGGCGGTCCCCGCGGTGGTGTTTCTGGGTGGTTTGCTCAGTGTATTGCTCAGTGCCTTGCTGTTCAGTCTGTTCAGCCAGCGTCAGCGCGCGCTGACCTTGGTCGAGCAGCGCACTGGCGAGTTGCGCATCAGTGAGCAATCCCTGCGTGATACCCATAATCAGTTGCGCAGTGTGCTGGATGCGGCGACTCAGGTCGCGATCGTCGCTACCAATCTGCGTGGCGTGATCAGCACGTTCAATGCTGGCGCCGAACGCATGCTGGGCTACAGCAGTGCCGAAGCGGTCGGCAGCCTGACCCTTGAGGCACTGATTTCGCCCCAGGAGCTGCACCAGCGGGCCCGGGACTTGAGCCAGCGCTATGGCCGCGAAATCACTCCGGCCCAGGCAATGTTCGCGCAAACCGTGCAGGAGGGGGGCAAAGAGGCGGGTGAGTGGACGTTGCAGCGTAAAGACGGCAGCCATCTGCTGGCCAACATGCTGGTGACGGCAGTGCTCGATGAGCATGGCCTGTGGGTCGGTCACCTGGCGATCTGTATCGATGTCACTGAGCGCAAGCGCGTGCATGAAGCCCTGGCGGCCCGTGACCGTTTGCTGGACAAGCTCAGTGCCGAAGTACCTGGTGGCATTTATCAGTTTCGCCTGCGTCTGGATGGCAGCTCATGTTTCACCTATGCCAGTGAAGGCTTGCGTGACATCTACGAGATTGAGCTTGAGCTGTTGCGCCAGGATGCTACAGCGGTATTTGAGCGTATCCACCCGGATGACCTGTTGCGTGTGCGCACTTCAATCCGCCATTCAGCCGATCACCTGACACCTTGGCGTGAGGAGTATCGAGTGTTATTGCCACTGGCAGGCCAGCGCTGGGTGCGTGGCGAGGCGACCCCTGAGCCGGAGGAGGACGGCAGCACGCTGTGGCACGGCTATCTGACCGATATCTCCGATCTGAAACGGGTTGAAGAAGAGTTGCGCGCGCTGTCGGTGACCGACTCGCTGACCGGTATCCATAACCGGCGCTATTTCCAGGAGCGTTTGAAGGTCGAGCTTGAGCGCGCTCAGCGCGACAATCAGGACCTGGCGATCATCATGCTGGATATCGATCACTTCAAACGCATCAACGACCAGTTTGGTCATGCGGTGGGCGATCATGTGTTGCGCAGCCTGTGCCAGCGCATCAGTCAGCGTCTGCGCCGCACCGATGTGTTCTGTCGTCTGGGCGGAGAGGAGTTCATGGTCTTGTGCCCGGGCAGTAACGCCGAGCAGGCGCACTCGCTGGCGCTGGAGTTGTGGCAGGGGGTGCGCAGCGTCGTCGTCGAGGGGGTTGGGCAGGTCACTGCCAGTTTTGGCGTGGCCGGCTGGCGCCCGGGGGAGGGCGCCGATGCCTTGTTGCTACGCGCCGACTCCGGCGTCTATGCGGCCAAACAAGCTGGCCGCGACCGGGTCGAGGCAGAACTCTCCTGAATGCTCAGGGTTGTACCGAGGCCGTGCTGTTGACCAGTTTCGGCTGGCGATAGAGGTCCAGCAGCACCTGGTCGAGCACCGCTGAAGCACCCCAGGGCTTTGGATCGTTGAGGATCGCCGCCACCGCCCAGGTGTTGCCGTTGCTGTCGCGGCTGTAGCCGGCAATCGCGCGTACGGTGTTCAGGGTTCCGGTCTTGATATGGGCCTCGCCGGTCATCGCTGTGCGCTTGAGGCGCTTGCGCATGGTGCCATCCATGCCTACCAGCGGCATGGAGCTGATGAATTCGGCAGCGTAGGGGCTTTTCCAGGCAGCCTGCAGCAGGGCCGCCATTTCCCGGGTGCTGACCCGTTCGGCGCGAGACAAACCGGAGCCGTTCTCCATGATCAGGTGCGGTGCAGTGATGCCCTTTTTCGCCAGCCACTGGCGTACCACACGCTGTGCTGCACGGGCGTCGTCGCCATCGGCATCGGTGCGGAACTGCGCGCCCAGGCTCAGGAACAGCTGCTGGGCCATGGTGTTGTTACTGTATTTGTTGATGTCGCGAATGATCTCGACCAGGTCAGGCGAGAAGGCGCGTGCCAGCAGGCGGGCACTTTTCGGCACGCTGTCGATCCGGTCGCGGCCCTGGATGGTGCCACCCAGTTCATTCCAGATGGCCCGTACCGCACCGGCGGCATAGGTCGGGTGGTCGAGCAGCGACAGGTAGGTCTGCGAGTTGCAGCCGTCAGCCAATTGACCGCTGACCACCACGGTAACGCCGTCTGCCTGGGTGACCGGGTTGTAGCGCACATCGCCGCTGCATTGCTTGCTGTTGACCGCCTTGACCTGGTTGTCGATGCGGATGCTGGCAATCGGTGGTTCGACCGATACCAGCACCTTGCCACCGTCGTTGCGGGCGACAAAGCGCAGGGCCTTGAGGTTGATCAGCAAGGAGTCGGGCTTGACCAGGAACGGCTTGTTTTCGTCGCCGCCGTCATCATTGAACTGGGGCAGCACGGGTTGCACGAAGTGGCTGCGGTCGAGCACCAGGTCGCCGCTGATGGTCTGCACCCCGTTGGCGCGCAGGTCGCGCATCAACAGCCAGAGCTTTTCCATGTTCAGTTTCGGGTCACCGCCGCCCTTGAGGTAGAGGTTGCCCTGCAGGGTGCCGTTACGCAGCGGGCCATCGCTGTAGAACTCGGTCTTCCACTGGTGAGTCGGGCCGAGCAGTTCTAGGGCCGCATAGGTGGTGACCAGCTTCATGGTCGAGGCCGGGTTGACCGATATGTCGGCATTGAACACGGTTGGCGTGCCAGGGCCGTTGAGCGGCAGCATCACCAGCGACAGGGCCGAGTCCTGCAATTTATTGGTTTTCAGCGCTTGCTGTACTTTGGCGGGCAGCGTGGTGTTGACGGCCGCGGCCTGGGAAGGCAAGGCAACGGGCAGGAGCAGGCCGGCAAGCAGAAGAGGGCGTAGAGATCTGATCATGTGCAATAAAACCCTGCAAGCGAGGGGTGAAAAAAACGGAGCAAGGAAAGGTGAAGGCCCCGGTGTGAAAAATATAGTGCGCATTATGCCCCAAGGCGCAGGGTGATGGGGCAGTGCAACAGGGTGGCTTGTCGGCTTTTATTCCGGCAGCCTCGCGGCGAAACTGGTAAAGTGCGCCGCGTTATTACTCAAGAGGATTGTTTCATGGCCACTAACCGTTCCCGCCGTCTGCGCAAAAAACTCTGCGTGGATGAATTCCAGGAGCTGGGTTTTGAACTGAACCTGGAGTTCAAGGAAGACCTGACCGACGAAGCCGTTGATGCCTTCCTCGATGCCTTCCTGGCAGACGCTATGGATGCCAATGGTCTGGACTATGTTGGCGGCGACGACTTCGGTCTGGTTTGCAAAGCAGATCGCGGCTCGGTCACTGAAGAGCAACGCGCTGCCGTTGAGAGCTGGCTCAAAGGCCGCAACGAGCTGACCAAGATCGAAGTCAGCCCGCTGCTGGACGCCTGGTATCCGGAAAACCCGATCAATCCGGTTGCCTGATGCCTGAAGAAACGGCGGCCCCAGTGGCCGCCGTTTTGTTTTCAGCTCACCTTTGCCGTTGCACTGGCTGAGCCCCCAGGGTGCAAGTGCCGTTCAAGTGCCTGCTCCACCTCTGCCATGGCTGCTGTCAACTGTTGCTGATGAAGCTCGAGCGTGGGTACCGGCGCATTTGCCTGGCAGTCTGATTCCAGCTGTTCGCAGGCATCGATCAAGGCGTTGGCCTGAATGATCCGCGCGGCACCGAGTATACGATGCGCTTCGTCCTTCAACCGGTCGGGTTGCCGTTCAGGGTCAAGTTCCGCCAGCGCTATCCGGTCCTTGCTGAAACTCTGTTGAAGCTGTTTCAGCAATGCGTGCAGGTCGACCGCGCTGTTACCCACCACAGGCCCCAGGCCTTGCAGGTCGAACAGGGCAGAGTGGGCGGCGCCGGCGCGCTGGGGGAGCGGTTGTATCCTGGCCAGGCGCTGGCCCAGCGCTTTGAGGCTTATCGGCTTGAGCAGGCAGTCATCCATGCCGGCTTGCTGGCATTGCCTGCGGACTTCCGGTTGCGCATTGGCGGTGTAACCCAGCAGGGTGCAGCGTGGCCATTGTTGTGCGTTTTCGTCAGCGCGTATCGCCTGGGCAAGCTGATAACCATCGATACCTGGCATGTTGCAGTCGATGATCAGCACATCGAATGCCTGCCGCCGCCATATCTCCAGAGCCTCCAGGCCATTGTCGACACTGCGGTGCTGCAACCCCAGGTAATTCAGTTGCTGTGTCAGTAGCAGCAGATTGGCCGGATGGTCATCGACTACCAGCACCTTCAGGGCGGCAACGGACAGGCAGGGCTCGGCAATCACGGCAGGCTCGCCGGGCGGGCTGGTCATCAGCGTCACCGGCATGTTGACCTGCACGCGGGTACCCTGGCCAAACACACTGTGCAGGGTCAGGTTGCCGCCCATCAGGTGGCACAGGTCGCGGCTGATCGACAGACCCAGGCCTGTACCGCTACGCGCCAGCTTGCTATCGGGGTTGGCTTGGGCGAAGGGCAGGAACAGGCGTTGCTGGTCCTCTTCGCGAATGCCGATTCCGGTGTCCTGTACGCTCAGTTCAAGCCTGGCAAGTTCCGGCTCGGGGCCAGGCTCCAGGCTCAGCTCGATGATGACCTGGCCCTGCTCGGTGAATTTGATTGCATTGCTGATCAGGTTCGAAAGGATCTGCTTCATCCGTAGCGGGTCCAGTTGAACATCGACATGCGCGCTGGGGGCGATACGGATCGTCAGGCACAGGTTTTTCTGGCGCGCCAGGCCATCGAACACACGTCCGACAGACTCCACCAGCGCCCTCAGGCCGACCCGTTCCGGCGCCAGACCAAGGTGCCCGGACTCGATGCGGGCGATGTCGAGTATGTCGCCGATCAGGGCCAGCAAGTCGTTGGCCGAACTGTAGGCCACTTCAACTGCCGGTCGATCCAGCTGCCCCTGGTCGGCTTTTTCCAGGGCTAGCTCGAGCATGCCAAGGATGGCGTTCATCGGGGTACGGATTTCATGACTGATGGTTGCCAGAAAGGTGCTCTTGGCGCGATTGGCATCATCGGCCTGCTGCTTGGCCTGGCTCAGGTCCTGGATCAACTGGCGTCGCTCACTGATATCGATCCAGCCGCCGATGATGCCCTGGACCTCACCGAGCGAGTCCCGGTAAGGCAGGATCCAGTGGTAAATGGTCATTGTCCTGTCGTTGATCAGCAGCGGACGATCAATGATCAGTGGCACGCCCTCGCGCATCACTTGCTGGTAGTCGGCCTGAATCTGGCTGGCATAGCAGCTGTCGCCCAGCGCGCCATCATCCAGGCGTTTGCCCAGCACCTCATCAAGCTGTAACTGAACGGCCTCCAGGTAGCTGTCGTTGCAACTTTGCAGCAGCCCTTCACGGTCACGTACATACATCGGGTGAGGCGTGCCGTTGAGCAGCGTGCGCATGAATTCGAGCTGATCGCCCAAGGCGCGCTCTGCGGCTTCGCGTTGTTTGATCTGGCGGCGCATCCACGCATTCCAGGCCAGCGACAGCAGCAGGAGCACGCTGGTGCCCAACACGATTTGCAGGACCAGTTGGTGGTACTTGCTCCAGTAGGCATCGGATTCGGTGCTGTAGCCACGCCAACGGCTGTTGATAACGCCCAGTTCTTCCGGCGCGATACTCAGCAGTGCCTTGTTCAGAATCGAAGCCAGCTCCTGGGAATGCCTGGCGGTCGCCATCGAAAAGGTTGCCGGTTCGGCGCCGACCGAAGCGCGAATGACCAGCCCATGCTGGGTCGCCAGGCTAAAATTGGCGTTGATCAGCGCCATGATCGCAGCGTCGACATGGCCGCTGGCCAGTAAGGATGCGGAATGAGCGGCACTTTCGGTCTCCACCAACTGTATGCCGGCCGTGCGTGCACGCAGCCTGTCGACCAGAGGGCTGTCGCGGGTCAGGGCTACGCGGCGAGCTGAAAGCTGTTCCAGCGAGGTGGGTTGGTCGGCTCCCGTGCGCGTCACCAGTACGTAGGAGTTTTCCAGGTAGGGGCGGCTGATATGCAGGGTGCTTTCCCGTTGCTGGCTCGGCGAGATGGCGGCAATTACATCGGCCTGGTTGTGGTTTACACGATCGATCATGTCACTGATGCCGCTCGCGCGCTGCACTTCGAAGCGCAAACCGGTGCGCAAGCGGATCAGCTCAAGCAGGTCGGCGGCAATTCCGCGAAAGTTGCCGGTGTTATCGAAAAATGTCAGTGGTGCTGCGGTTTCGTTGACCACTACTCGGACCACCGGGTGCTCGCTCAGCCAATGCTCTTCGCGTTGCGAGAGTTGCAGTTTGCGATCAGTCAGCAGCAGGTCGCTGCCTGCGCTCCAGCGTTTGAAAATGTCCTTACGGGTAGTGCTTGAGAGATTGTCCAGAGTGGCGTTGATCAACTGCAGCAGGGTGTGGTTGCTTTGCTGTACGGCAAAGCTGAAACCGACCGGTTCGTGTTTGCTGAAATTGGCCATCTTGACGTTCTGCAGGTGGCCCTGATTGATCATGTAATGGGTGGAAATGGTATCGCCGAGAAACACGTCGGCCTGATCGAAGGCGACGGCATTGAGGGCATTCAGATAGGAAGGGTAGGTCTGAATCGTTGCCTTCGGGTAGTTGGCCCGTACCTCTGCAAGCGGCAAGTAGTGATAGACCATGCTCAGGCGCAGGCCAGCCAGACCGGTATCAAGCGGGCGGCTTTCGTTTTCGCGGGTCACCAGCACCGGTTGATCGATGGCGTAGGGTCTGGAAAGCACCACTCCCGGTGTGGAGGCTTCAAAGCCATTGGCACTGCCGAGCATGTCTATCTGCCCCAGGGTCAGGGCTTTCACCGCTTCCTGGCGGCTGGCAAAGCGCCTGACCTGAATAGGCAAGCGCAGCGTGTTCTGCAGTATTCCGGCAATGTCAGCAGTCAGGCCTTCGTAGTCGCGACCGCTGGCGGTCATGTCGAAGGGTGGATAATCCGGTGCCGAAGTACCCAGCAGCAATTGCTTTTTGCTTGCGATCCAGCGTCGCTGCGCCGAACTCAGCGGGAGGTCCACGCTCACCGGTTGCGAGCGGCTTAGCAACCGGTGCTGGCTGGCCTGTACGTCGTCGGCATATGCCGTAGGTAGCAGGTACAGGCAGGCCAGGAGGCTGCACAGGCAACAATAGAGGGTGCGGCTAGGCATGGCCTGATTCAAACCAGAGCATTGCGTTTGGCCATTTCAATGAGTTCGACCAGCGACTTGGCTTTGAGCTTTTGCATCAAGCGCTTTTTATAAGTGCTGACAGTTTTGTTGCTGAGGAACATCCCCTGGGCAATTTCCTTGTTGCTTCTGCCTTGGGCAAAGAGTTGCAGGACCATCAATTCCCGGTCATTGACTTGCTTGAAGAGTTCCAGTTCGCAGTGTTCGTTGTCGTGAGAGCGCAAGTTACTGATCGCCTGGCTGGGGAAGTAGTTGTAACCCGACAGCACTGCTTTGATCGCACTGAGCAACTCGCTCAGGTCTTCCTGTTTGCATACATAGCCGGCGGCGCCGGAGTGCATGCAGCGAACGGCAAACAACGCCGGCGACTGTGCGGTGAGCACCAGGATTTTCAGGGGGATGGCCATGCTATGAAAGCGTGACAACACTTCCAGGCCATCGAGTCTGGGAATGCTGATGTCGAGGATGATCAGGTCAGGCAGGCATTCGCGGACCATCTGCATGGCGTCCACGCCGTTGTCCGACTCTCCGACCACGCAATAGCCTTCATTCTCCAGGAGCATACGCACAGCCAGGCGGATGACTGGGTGATCGTCGATGATAAATACAGATTGCATGGTGAACTTATCCAGGAAAGGTGTCGATTAAGCTGGCACCTTAACGCAGATAGAACAGGGCGCACACGAACAGAAAGAGAGCTAAGTGCTATATAGGAAATATCCGACTCTAAATGCAGGCATGGACTACAAGTGTTGTTTCATGCTGTTGCTTCAAGTGTGGGTCTTGGTAACTTAATGTTTCTGTTTGATTGGTTTGTTTAATATGTTTTTTGCTGTGTAGTCTTTGTCCTGCAGTGATATGTATTAACAGGTGGCCAAGTGTGAGTCCGAGATCGCTTCTCACACCTGGCTGGCGCGTAATACGCTTACACCGGGCTTGAACGTCCCGTCATCTCCCGTGCCATTTCACTGGCGTAGCTGTCGGTCATCCCGGCAATGAAGTCGATCATGCGCAGGAACGATGTATACAGTGGTGCATCGGGACTGGGGGCGCTATTGCCGAGCAGGTCGAGGATGCGTCGGCTCTTGAACGATGGCGTGCGGCCGCCGTGTTGTTCAAGCGCCGCGCCGCAGAACGAGTTGAGCAGTATTTCGAGGGTGGTGTAGGCGCCGATTTCATGCAGCGTCTTGCGCTTGTCCTGGAAGATCTTCTTGCGTGCCATGTCCTTGGCCTGCAAGACGCAGCGTTTGGCCGGGCCGTGCATGTGTTCGACCAGGTCGCCCTGCAAATGCCCCGACAGCAAGGCATCCTGTTGTTCGACAAACGCGCGGGCGGCGGCATTGGTCAGGTGTTCGATGGCCTTGCCGCGCAAAATCGCCAGCTTGCGCCGACGTGAATCGCCGGGGCCCAGTTGGCGGTAGGTTTCCGGCAGATCGTCACCCACCAGGTTCAACAGCAGCGATTCCACTTCCGGGTAGTCGAGCAGCTCCATTTCCAGACCGTCTTCGAGGTCGATCAGGGCGTAGCAGATGTCGTCGGCGGCTTCCATCAGATACACCAAGGGGTGCCGGGCCCAGCGTTGATCTTCAATCTGCGGCAGGCCGAGTTTGCCGGCAATCTGTTCCAGCAATGGCAGTTCGCTCTGATAGCAGCCGAACTTGTGCTTCTTGTAGCCCAGCGCGTCGGCATGGCGGGCGGTCCAGGGGTATTTCAGGTACGTGCCGAGGGTTGCATAGGTCAGGCGGGTGCCGCCGTCGAACTGGTGATACTCCAGTTGGGTCAGGACCCGGAAGCCTTGGGCGTTGCCTTCGAAATTGAGAAAGTCGGCACGCTCGGCGTCGGTCATCGCATCAAGCCAGCCGCGCCCGGCTGCCTGCTGGAACCAGTGGCGAATGGCATCTTCACCGGAGTGGCCAAAGGGCGGGTTGCCGATGTCGTGAGCAAGGCAGGCTGACTGCACGACCATGCCAAGATCGCTGGGCTCGCACCATTCAGGCAGCTGGCGACGCAGCGTTTCACCGACACGCATGCCCAGTGAACGGCCGACGCAGCTGACTTCCAGCGAATGGGTCAGGCGTGTGTGGATATGATCGTTGCTGGACACCGGGTGCACTTGGGTCTTGCGTCCCAGGCGGCGGAAGGCACCGGAGAAAATGATCCGGTCATGGTCCTTGTGGAAGGGGCTGCGGCCCAGCTCTTCAGGGCTGTGCAGGGTCTTGCCGAGACGTTCGCGGGTGAGCAGGGTGTGCCAGTCCAAGGCCGGTTCTCCAAAACAGGGGCAGGCGCCTAGCTTCCCGTGTCGGCGCGGCACCTGCAAGTCTATCTGTGGAGGCGGGCCCGATACTCAGCGCTTGCTGGCAGCGCCCTGCATGACCAGCTTGAGCAACGGCAGCAGGCTGCTGCCCAGGCGAATCATCCGGCTCAGGCTACCGTTTTTGGCACCCTTGCCGGTCAGGAATCCCAGCACCACCACCGCAGCGATCCCCCACAAGGGTGCATGCTTGATGCCCAGTCCACCCTGCAGGCTGTCGCCCATGGCGCGCAGACGGGTCAGGGGGTTGAGCAACTGCCCGGACTCATGGCGGATTTCCTGGCGGTGCATCTCCAGGCGCAGACGCACCAGCGCCTTGCGCAGCTCACGCCGGTTGGTGGTTTTCGGTAGCTCAGACAGGCTCATGGCAACAGGCGCTCCCGGTCCTTGGCAAGTTCTTCGAGGGTCGAGCTGAAAGGTGACGATTCATCGTACACCGCAGCTTTCAGGCGTAAGGCACAGAACAGCGCCGCCAAACCGTAGAACACACACAGGCCGATGACGCCAGCCAAGCGGTAACTGTCCCACAGCAGCACCAGCACCAACGCTGAGAGGGCGACCAGCAAGAGCAGGGCAAACACCAGGGCCAGACCGGCAAACAGCAGCAGGCTCAGGGTGCGCGCTTTCTGTTCCTGCAGTTCAATGCCGAACAACTCGACATGGCCGTGCAACAGGCCGAGTACGGCTGCACCCAGGCGTTTGCTCGATGCACTGCCAGTGCCGTTGGATTCGCTTTCCATAGCCAACCTCAGCGCCGATTGGCCAGCAGACCAATCAGAAAACCGACCCCGGCAGCAATGCCGATCGATTGCCAGGGGTTGTTCTGTACGTAGTCTTCGGTCGCGCTCAGGGCTGCCTGGCCGTGCTCGCGGACGGAATCCTGGGTCAGTTGCAGGGTTTCCCGGGCACGTATCAGGCTCTCGTGGATCTGACCGCGTAATTCGTCGGCCTGATCACCAGCCAGGGTGGCGGTATGTTCCAGCAATTTCTCGGTGTCACGTACCAACGCCTGAAAGTCAGCCATCAATATCTCTTGAGCAGTCTTTGCCGATTTGCTGGTCATGGGGCTCTCCCTAAGGGTTGTGGCTATTTCGAGTCGCGAGCGCTGGCGAAGGTTCAGTGAAAATGCTGGTACAGGTTTTGCTGTTCCAGGGTGCGCTCAGGTCCGGCGCCTGCGCCAAATTCGCGCGCGCAAGGCAGCCGGGCCTTTAAACCTTAACCCAATCCACGACAAACCCAAGGAAAAACTCCAGATATCAGCAGGGTCGGCCAGGGAGGTGGCGCTCGCCTGATCCAGGCTGGTGCAAAAAGGAGCCCCTGCGCGCTGTCTTGGTGCTTTCGAAAGGCCTGCCGATTCCATGGAAAACCTGCAAAGTGCGGTGGACACTCTGGTCCACGGCTCCAACACACTCTTCATTCTGCTGGGCGCCGTGATGGTGCTGGCCATGCACGCCGGGTTTGCCTTCCTGGAAGTGGGCACCGTGCGCCATAAGAACCAGGTCAACGCGCTGTCGAAGATTCTCAGTGACTTTGCGGTATCAACCCTGGCGTACTTCTTCGTTGGCTACTGGATTTCCTATGGCGTGAATTTCCTGCAGCCTGCGGCGGTGCTCAGTCATGAGCATGGTTACAGCCTGGTGAAATTCTTTTTCCTGCTGACCTTTGCTGCGGCGATTCCGGCAATCATTTCCGGCGGTATCGCCGAGCGGGCGCGCTTTGCTCCGCAGATGTGCGCTACGGCGCTGATTGTCGCTTTGGTCTATCCCTTCTTCGAAGGCATCGTCTGGAACGGCAATCTGGGCTTGCAGGCCTGGTTGCAGGCCCAGTTTGGCGCCAGCTTCCATGACTTTGCCGGCTCTGTGGTGGTGCATGCCATGGGCGGTTGGCTGGCCTTGACGGCAGTGCTGTTGCTCGGCCCGCGCAACGGGCGTTACCGCGATGGCAAGCTGGTGGCGTTCGCCCCTTCGAACATTCCCTTTCTGGCCCTGGGTTCGTGGATCCTGATTGTCGGCTGGTTCGGCTTCAACGTCATGAGTGCCCAGACCCTGCAAGGGGTCAGTGGCCTGGTCGCGGTCAACTCGTTGATGGCTATGGTCGGCGGCACGGTGGCGGCTTTGCTGGTCGGGCGTAATGACCCGGGTTTTCTGCACAACGGTCCGTTGGCTGGATTGGTGGCGGTGTGCGCTGGCTCTGACCTGATGCACCCGGTTGGGGCGTTGCTCACGGGGGCGATTGCCGGGGCGTTGTTTGTGTGGTGCTTCATTGCCGCGCAGAACACCTGGAAAATCGACGATGTGCTGGGCGTCTGGCCGCTGCACGGATTGTGCGGTGTGTGGGGTGGCATCGCCTGCGGGATTTTCGGTCAGACAGCGCTCGGTGGCCTGGGTGGCGTGAGCTTGATCAGCCAGTTGATCGGCAGCCTGGCCGGGGTGCTGGTGGCGTTGGTGGGCGGTTTTGCCGTGTATGGCGTGATCAAACTGTTGCTCGGTCTGCGCCTGAGCCAGGAGCAGGAGTATTACGGCGCCGACCTGTCGATCCACAAGATCGGCGCCACCAGCCAGGATTGATCAGCGCCCGGCGACCAGCCGCGCTTCGCAGGCTGCCAGGGCCGGTAGCGGGCCGCTGAGCAGCACGGCGTCGCCGGCATGCAGGCACGTGTCGGCGCTCATTGCCAGCTCTTCGCCATTGCGTTGTACCGCCTGCAGCTCGACACCGAACTGTTCCAGATCCAGTTCGGTCAGAGGACGCCCGCAGGCGTAGGCCTCGGCGCCAAGGTTGACCGCATGCATCATCGCTTTGGGCAGGCCTTCGCTGTCGACCGGGCTGGTCTGGGCACCTTGATAGAACGCCTGGAGCATGCGGTAGCGGGTCTGGCGCACTTCGTCGATGCGTGCTTGTACGTGCTCCATCGGCAGGCCAAGCATCACTAGCGCATGGGAGGCGAGCATCAGGCTCGATTCGAGCAGCTCAGGTACAACGGCGGTGGCACCTGCCGTACGCAGCTCTTCACGCTGGCTGTCATCACGGGTACGCACCAGGATCTGTATCTGGGCGTGACGTTCACGAGCCGCTTTGAGCACGCTCATGGCGATGTCGGTTTTATCCACGGCAATCACCAGCAGGCGTGCGCGCTCAAGGCCGATGGCGCTGAGCAGTTCGCCGCGTCGTGAGTCGCCGTAGTGCACGCTGCTTTCGCCGGCCGCAGCTTCCTGAACCCTTACCGGGTCGTCATCGAGGGCAATGAAGGGGATGTTTTCACGGCGCAGGAAGCGCCCGATTGATTGCCCGACCCGGCCATAGCCGCAGATCAGCACGTGACCGCTCATTGAGGCACTTTGCGCCTCGATGGCCTCCAGTTGGACTTCCTCGTTGGGTTTGCGGTGCAGGTGGGCGGCGATGGTGGGGGCGGCGCGCAGTAGCAGCGGAGTGACCAGCATTGAGCAGAAGGTAGCGGCCAGCAACAGATTGCCCATAGCTTCGGGCAGTAGATCGGTTTGCTGCATCTGTGCCATCAGGGCGAAACAGAATTCACCGCCTTGGGCCAAGGCCAGGCCGCTGCGCCACGCAGTTTCGGCATCGCTGCCACGCACCCGGACCAGTGCTGCGACCACGCAGCCTTTGACCAGCAACAGGCCCAGGGTCAGGGCGAGGATGTCCAGGCCATGGGTGGCGAACAGTTGCAGGTCGATCAGCATGCCGATACTGACGAAAAACAACCCCAGAAGAATGTCGCGGAAAGGGCGGATATCCGCTTCGATCTGGTGGCGATAGTTGCTCTCACCCAACAACATGCCGGCCAGGAATGCGCCCAGTGCCGGCGACAAACCGAGCAAGTGAGTCAACCAGGCGGTCAGCAGGACGATGACCAGTGCCAGCAACACGAACAGTTCCGCTGAATGCGAGCTGGCCACTTCGTGAAACAGGCGCGGCAGCAGCCAGCGGCTGGCTAGCAACAGACCGACGAAGAGGATCACGGTTTTGCCCAGGGTCAGCGGCAGGGCCCAGTACCAGGCCTGGCCACCGTCACCGGCAAACACCGGAACCAGGGTCAGCAGCAAGACCGCTATCACATCCTGGAACAGCAATACGCCGATAGCGTTCTGGCCATGGCTGCTGAAAATCTCACCGAGACTGGTCAGCTCTTTACTGACGATAGCGGTGGATGACAACGCCAGACCTGCACCCAACAATAACGCCGTGTTTGCGGACATGCCCATCAGGGCCAGCAGCCCGGCCAGCAGTATCGACGAGCAGATTACCTGCAGGCTACCCAGGCCAAACACCACTTTGCGCAGGGCGAGCATTTTCGACAGGGAAAACTCCAGGCCCAGCGAGAACAGCAGGAATACCACGCCCATTTCGGCTAGGTCGGGCAGTTCTTCGCTTTCATTGACCCAGTTCAGCGCCGTGGGGCCGACAAACAGGCCAACACACAAGTAGCCCAGGACAGGCGGCAGCTTCAGGCGCCTGAAGAAGGCAATGACGACTAGCGATGAGGCCAGGATGATCAACAGATTGGCGAACACAACACACTCCATGTAAGAAAGCAGCAAAAAACCACTCAGCATGAACCATAGCTGCTGGTCGGACGCTGATCAGGATCAGTCGTCCATCACTGAACTGGCGCCGGAGCCTCGCGCTCGACGGCCCCCGACTGCAGACCTAGAATAATGATCCCTTCCTTCTTTTGCCGGTACCCGTAAATGCTTCCTGAATGCCAATTGTTCGGCACCCTGGGTTGCCACCTGTGTGAAGTGGCCGAAGCCTTGTTGATGCCTTTTGTCGAGCATGGCCTGCTGGTTGAGCTGGTGGATATTGCCGATGACGAGTCACAGCTGGCCCGTTATGCATTATTGATCCCGGTGCTGCGTCGATGCGATACAGGCGCCGAGCTGAACTGGCCGTTCGATGCCGAGCAAGTGGTGGCCTTCCTGCGTTGAAACAAGCGCTTCGGCGGAGAGATTTCCTGTCGTGCACGGCAGGGCGGAGGTGTGGACAATCCTTGGGTGTTTTTACTCATACCAAGGAGCGGACCATGTACCTGAGCGAACACTTCACGCTGGCCGAAATGACGGTGTCGGAGACCGCCGCACGTCAGGGTATCGACAACACACCGGATGCCAGGACTCTCGTCAACCTGCGCAAGCTGTGCGCTTTTCTGGAGCAGATACGCCAGTTGGTCGATAAACCGGTGTTGGTCAGCAGCGGTTATCGCTGCCTGCAATTGAACGAGGTCATTGGCGGTTCGCTTCAGAGCGCTCATACCGACGGTCTGGCGGCAGACATCAATGTACCCGGGCTGACACCTCGAGAGCTGGCACGCGTTGTGGCAGACAGCCCGTTGATGTTCGATCAACTGATTCTCGAATTCGACCAGTGGGTGCACGTGGGGCTCGCCCTGGCGCCTGAACGCCGGCAATTGCTGACCATTCGCAAGGGTACTGGCTACCTGCCCGGGTTGGTCTGAACGCTGTCTGATTGACGCGTCCGACAACTCTGAATATGCTGTATATAAATACAGTATTGAGGTGGCGTTTGCCTCGAGGATCCAAACCATGGTCAATGTCGAACAACTGAAATACACCGTCAATCGTATGTCCACCGCCATGGTGAGCGAGGCGGTGCTCGAGTTGCGCCTTGATGGCCTGGTGCTGGAAGGCAAGACGCCTTTCAACAAACTGCACTTCAACACCTGTTTCGCCGAAATCGAAGCATTGTTCCAGCGTGCCGGCTATCACCGTCCGCTGGATGTGGTCGGTTACCAGGGCTTGTTGTATGCCCTCTATGACCCTGGTCGCTGGGAGGCGGTTGACGTCTTGCGCTGGCTCAAGGAGTTCATCGAGGCTTCCGCAACCCGGACTGGCTGAGGCGCCAGGCTTGCGGGATAATGCGCGGTCTACCAGTCACGAGCGTTCCCATGGCCACTGCCCCTTTCGACCCGGCCCAGCATCAAGCCAGTACGGTCTGCCTGCCACCTGGTAACTGGGCCACCGTGCTCGATTGCCTGAGTGAGCATTTCAAGGCGATCGGGCGTGAGCAGTGGCTTGACCGGATCGTCCGCGGCCGGGTACTGGATGCCCAGGGTGAGCCGATCAGTGTGGCGCTGGCTTACAAGCAGGGGCTGCGCATCCACTATTTTCGCGAAGTACCCAACGAGAAACCGATCCCGTTCGAAGAGCAGATCCTGCACGTCGACGAGCATCTGGTGGTGGCCGACAAACCGCATTTCCTGCCGGTCACCCCGACGGGCGAATATGTCGAACATACCTTGTTGCGGCGGCTGATTCGCCGCCTGGACAATCCGCACCTGGTGCCTTTGCATCGTATTGATCGGCATACCGCCGGGCTGGTGATGTTTTCCGCCAATCCCCAGAGCCGATCAGCCTATCAATCGTTGTTTCCCAACCGTCAGATCGATAAGCGCTACCAGGCGATTGCCCAGGCCTTGCCACAGCTTGAGTTTCCATTGACGCACAAGAGCCGTATGGTCAGTGGCGAGCCGTTCTTTCGTATGCAGGAGGTCGAAGGGCAGAGCAATAGCGAAACCCTGGCCGAGGTGCTGGAGAAGCACGGCGAATTCTGGCGTTATGGCCTGTCGCCGATCACTGGCAAGACGCACCAGTTGCGTGTGCACATGACAGCGCTGGGCGCGAGTATCTGCAACGATCCTTTTTATCCACAGGTGTTGCAGGAGCAGGATGACTACGGCAAACCGCTGAAGTTATTGGCGCAGAGCTTGCGCTTCAAGGATCCACTGAGCGGTGAAGAGCGGTTTTTCGAAAGCCGGCTGACGCTCGACTGGTAACGTGTGGGAGCGGGCTTGCCCCGCGATGCGATGTGACTGACAAATCGCAATCGCGGGGCAAGCCCGCTCCCACCGTTACCCCATTGTTCAGCGGTTGAAACGCTCGACCAACGAGTACTGAGTGGTCGCGGTGCGCGTCAGTTCTTCGCTGAGCAAGGCCGAATGCTGGGCTTGCTCGGACGTCTGGTCAGCCAGCTCGGCGATAGTGCTGATGTTGCGGCTGATCTCATCGGCCACAGCAGTCTGCTCTTCGGTGGCCGCGGCGATCTGGGTGGCCATGTCGGTGATGTTGGCCACCGCTTCGCTGATACCGACCAGTGCCTGGTCCGCTTCCATCACCCGCGCTACACCTTCTTCGGCCTGGCGATGACCCGCTTCCATGGTCTGCACGGCATTGCTGGCGGTTTGCTGCAGCTTGGCAATCAGGCCGTGAATCTGTCCGGTCGATTCGCTGGTGCGCTGGGCCAGTTGGCGAACTTCATCGGCCACCACGGCAAAGCCGCGACCCATCTCGCCAGCTCGCGCGGCTTCAATCGCGGCGTTGAGCGCCAGCAGGTTGGTCTGGTCGGCAATGCCTTTGATCACATCGACCACGCCGCCGATTTCATCGCTGTCGCGCGCCAACTGGGTGACGGTCAGGCCGGTTTCACCAACCGCCGCCGACAGACGCTGGATGGCTTCGCGGGTTTCACCGGCGATGTCACGGCCACGACCGGTCAGGCGATTGGCTTCCTGGGTGGCGTCGGCGGTGCGCTGCACGTGGTTGGCCACTTCCTGGGTGGTGGCAGCCATCTGGTTGACTGCGGCGGCGACCTGTTCGGTCTCGACCCGTTGACGCTCCAGGCCCGAAGAGCTGTTGTGGGCCAGGGTATCGGACTGACGGGCCTGTTCGTTGAGGTGTTCTGCCGTGTCCTGCAGACGGGTCAGGCAGGTCTTCATCCGTGCATCCTGACTGAGCATGGCCATTTCCAGGCGTGCCTGGACGCCGCGGCTGTCAGTGTACATTTGCGCGATCAACGGATCGGAGGTGGACTGCTCGGCCAGGCGCAGCAGGCGCTTGAGGCCTCGTTGCTGCCAGCTCAGGCCCAGCAGGCCAAGTGGCACCGACAGCGCAGCGGCCAAGGCGAAGCCCCAGGAGTGGCCCAGCCAGTTACCGATCAGGAAACCGACCTGGCTGACCAGGATGAACGGCAACCAGTCCTGCACCACGGGCAGCCACTTGTCGCGACGCGGGATCGCCGGACGGCCCTGGTTGATGCGCTGGTACAACGCCTCGGCCCGGCGGACCTGTTCGGCAGTCGGCTTGACCCGCACCGATTCAAAGCCAACCACCTGGTTGTTCTCGAACACCGGGGTGACGTAGGCGTTGACCCAGTAGTGGTCACCGCTCTTGCAACGGTTCTTGACGATGCCCATCCATGGCAAGCCTTGCTTGAGCGTGGCCCACATGTGCGCGAACACCGCAGGCGGGACATCGGGATGGCGCACCAGGTTGTGCGGCGCGCGCATCAGCTCTTCGCGGGAAAAACCACTGATCTCGACGAAGGCATCGTTGCAATAGGTGATGACACCCTTGGTATCGGTGGTCGAGATCAAACGTTGTTGAGCTGGGAAAGTCCGTTCGCGCTGGGTTATTGGCTGGTTATTACGCATTAGCTGTTCAATCCGCAAGGCTTTCGAGGGTTATCGGCAGCGTGGGGGTTTTGTTGAATGATATTTTGCAAAAGTCAGCAAGTGACCGCGTGTTCACGAAGGTATCAGCATCGGATAGGTAAAACCGGCGAAATGTGCCAGGTTAAGGCCGAAATGGCAGAGTACTGCGGCGATCAAGCCGCCGTAGCGGTAAGCCAGACCATAGCCGATGCCGGCCAGGGAGGCGAGCACTACCCACTGCCAGCCAGCGCCCAGGTGCGCTAGGCCGAACAGGCCGCTGGCGAGGAGCAGGGCCAGGTGCTGATTCTTGAGTAAACGTTGGAGTCCGCCCTGGATGTAACCACGAAACAGCAGTTCTTCGGTCAGGCTGACCAGTAGCAGGTTGTTCAGCACCCAGAGCCAGGCTTGTTCGGGCCATTTCGGCGCCCAGGCAATCATACCCAGCAACCAGGCACCGCCCAGGCACGCGGCAATCACCGCTGGCAACGTCGTGACCAGGCTCGGCAGCAGGCGTTTGCCACCCATCGTCAGTACCCAGGGACAGGCCAGCAGCAGCCATAAGCCGATCAACGGTTTGTCCAGGTTCAGGTACATGGAAAAGGGTACGGCGCCATCGCTGAACACCACCTTGTCAATGACCTTGGCCCCGTGGAAACCGGGCAGCCAGTGCAATGCCAACCCTAAAGCCAGTAGTACGAACAGGGCATGACCAGACAATTGCTGCCAGCGGGGCGAGCGGTTGACCAGCAAGCCGGCGCACAGCAGGGCAATCAGGCTGGGCAGTGCGAGCAGGCCCAGGCTGCCATTGACGAGGGAAAAGACGTAAGCAAAGCCCAGCAGGGCCAGTCCGATCCATTGGGAGACAGGCATGCAGATTCCATTATTCGGTGAAAACGTGAGGTCTACGACTCCTCTGGCGTAACCCAGGACACGCATGCCTGCAGTATCACCGCCTGCAACAGGCTCTCACTGCGAGCGACAAAAGTCGGCAAAGGCCCGGCCACAAGGGGCCGGGCCCGTGCTTCACGCTGCGATCAATTGCCGCAGTACATAGTGCAGGATGCCGCCCGATTTGAAGTATTCCACTTCGTTCAGGGTATCGATCCGGCACAGCACCTCGATCTGCTCCTGACGGCCATCCTGGCGGGTGATGTGCAGGCTCAGGTTCATGTGCGGGTGGATCCGCGCGTTGCTCAAGCCGAGGATATCGATTCGTTCGCTGCCATCCAGACCCAGGCTCTTGCGGGTCTGTCCGGCAGTGAACTGCAGCGGCAATACACCCATGCCCACCAGATTGGAGCGGTGAATACGCTCGAAACTTTCTGCCAGCACCGCCTTGATTCCCAACAGGTTGGTGCCTTTGGCCGCCCAGTCGCGGCTGGAGCCGGTGCCGTATTCCTGGCCGGCAATCACCACCAGTGGCGTACCGTCAGCCTGGTAGCGCATGGCCGCATCGTAGATCGCCATTTTCTCGCCGGTCGGCACATACAGGGTGTTGCCACCTTCTTCGCCGCCAAGCATTTCGTTGCGGATACGAATGTTGGCGAAGGTGCCGCGCATCATTACTTCATGGTTGCCGCGGCGCGAGCCGTAGGAGTTGAAGTCGCGCGGTTCCACGCCTTTATCGCGCAGGTAGCGCCCGGCCGGGCTGTCGGCCTTGATGTTGCCGGCCGGGGAGATGTGGTCGGTGGTCACCGAGTCGCCCAGCAAAGCCAGTACCCGCGCACCGCGAATGTCCTCGATCGCCGGCAAGGGACCGGTGATGTCATCGAAGAACGGCGGGTGCTGGATGTAGGTGGAATCGTCCTGCCAGACATAGGTGGCCGCCTGTGGTACTGCAATCGCTTGCCATTGAGCGTCGCCAGCGAAGACTTCGGCGTATTCCTTGTGGAACATCGCCGTATCGACACTGGCGACCGCCGCGGCGATCTCCTGCTGGCTTGGCCAGATGTCACGCAGGTACACCGGCTGGCCATCCTTGCCGGTGCCCAGGGGTTCGCTGCTCAGGTCCAGGCGTACGCTCCCGGCCAGGGCATAGGCCACCACCAGCGGTGGAGAGGCCAGCCAGTTGGTTTTCACCAGCGGGTGTACGCGGCCTTCGAAGTTGCGGTTGCCCGACAGCACCGAGGCGACGGTGAGGTCGGCGCCGGTGATGGCTTTCTCGATGGCTTCGTCCAGTGGCCCGGAGTTGCCGATACAGGTGGTGCAGCCATAGCCGACCAGGTCGAAGCCCAGTTCATCCAGATAGGGCGTCAGGCCCGCCGCCTTGTAGTAGTCGGTCACTACCTTGGAGCCGGGGGCCAGTGAACTCTTGACCCAGGGTTTGCGTTTCAGGCCTTTCTCGACGGCTTTTTTCGCTACCAGGCCGGCGGCCATCATCACACTGGGGTTGGAGGTGTTGGTACAGGAGGTGATCGCGGCGATTACCACCGCGCCGTCGCGCAACACATGCTGCTGGCCTTCGTGTTCATAGCTGACCTCGCCAGCCTGGTCGGCGTTGCCCACGGCGACACCGCCGCCACCTTCACTTTCCAGACGGCCGACGTCTTTGGTGGAGGCGCGCAGCTGCAAGCCGAGAAAACTGTCGAAGGCCTGGCTGACCTGCGACAGGGCGACCCGGTCCTGAGGGCGTTTGGGCCCAGCCAGGCTGGCTTCGACTTCGTGCATGTCCAGGGCCAGGGTGTCGGTGAACACCGGTTCCTGGCCAGGCAAACGCCATAGGCCCTGTTCCTTGCAGTAGGCTTCGACCAGTTTGACCGTGTCTTCGGGGCGGCCAGACAGGCGCAGGTAGTCCAGGGTCACCTGATCGACCGGGAAAAAGCCGCAGGTGGCGCCGTATTCCGGGGCCATGTTGGCGATGGTGGCGCGGTCCGCCAATGGCAGGTCAGCCAGGCCGTCACCGTAGAATTCGACGAACTTGCCGACTACGCCTTTCTTGCGCAGCATCTGCGTGACGGTCAACACCAGGTCGGTGGCGGTGATGCCTTCGCGCAGCTTGCCGGTCAGCTTGAAGCCGATGACTTCCGGAATCAGCATCGATACCGGCTGACCGAGCATGGCCGCCTCGGCTTCGATACCACCGACGCCCCAGCCGAGTACGCCCAGGCCGTTGATCATGGTGGTGTGCGAGTCGGTGCCGACCAGGGTGTCGGGGAAGGCATAGGTGCGGCCGTCTTCTTCGCGAGTCCAGACGGTGCGGCCCAGGTATTCCAGGTTGACCTGGTGGCAGATGCCGGTGCCCGGCGGCACCACGCTGAAGTTATCGAAGGCATTCTGGCCCCAGCGCAGGAAGGCGTAGCGTTCGCCGTTGCGCTGCATTTCGATGTCGACGTTCTCGGCGAAGGCCTGTTGGCTGGCGTAGCGGTCGACCATCACCGAGTGGTCGATGACCAGGTCCACCGGCGACAGCGGATTGATCCGCTGCGGGTCACCACCGGCCTTGGCCATGGCGGCGCGCATGGCTGCCAGGTCGACCACGGCGGGAACCCCGGTGAAATCCTGCATCAGCACCCGCGCCGGGCGGTACTGGATCTCGCGGTCGGAGCGGCGCTCCTTGAGCCAGTCGGCCAGGGCGCCGAGGTCGGCGCGGGTGACGGTCTTGTCGTCTTCCCAGCGCAGCAGGTTTTCCAGCAGCACTTTCAGCGACATGGGCAGGCGCTGCAGGTCGCCGAGGCTCTTGGCGGCTTCGGTCAGGCTGAAGTAGTGATAGGGACGGTTGGCGACCGTCAGGGTCTTGAGGGCTTTCAGGCTATCGAGCGAGGGCATTACCAACTCCTTCTGCGTAGGTGTCCGGCGATCTTCCTTGCTGTCGCCGATTCACCGCCTCTATGACGGTCCGCACGGCACGGACCTGGCTGAGCGGTCAGGTTAGACCTGTTTGGCGCACCTGACCAAGTACTGGACCGGCGGGGCATGTCGCCGGTTCCGATCTTGCTTTATCATTCGCGCATTTGCCGGGGCAGTGCATTGCCCCCGGTCAGGGTTGGGGCCAATGGCCGCCAGCCGTCCTGGAGTGAAGATGAATACCCTGTTTATGCATTGCCGGCCCGGCTTCGAAAGTGAAGTCTGTGCCGAAATCGCCGAGCATGCCGCCCGGCTGGACGTCGCCGGCTACGCCAAGGCCAAACCGCAGAGCGCCTGTGCCGAATTCATCTGCAACGATGGCGAAGGCGCCGAGCGCCTGATGCGCGAACTGCGCTTTGCGCAACTGATTTTCCCCCGCCAGTGGGCGCGCGGTAGTTTCATCGAACTGCCAGAAACCGACCGTATCAGTGTGCTGCTCGATTCCCTGGGTGATTATCCGGTGTTCGGCAGTGTGTGGCTGGAGGTGATGGACACCAATGACGGCAAAGAGCTGTCGACCTTCTGCCGCAAGTTCGAGGTGCCGTTGCGCAAAGCCTTGAGCAAGGCCGGGCGCCTGGTTGAGGACCCGAACAAGCCGCGTCTGCTGCTGACTTTTGTCAGTGGTCGGCGGGTATTTGTCGGCGTTGCCGCTGCGGACAATTCGGCGATGTGGCCGATGGGTATTCCGCGCCTGAAGTTTCCGCGTGAAGCGCCGAGCCGCTCGACCCTCAAGCTGGAGGAAGCCTGGCATCACTTCATCCCCCGTGAGCAGTGGGATGCGCGGCTGTCCGATGACATGACCGGCGTTGACCTCGGTGCGGCGCCGGGTGGCTGGACGTACCAGCTGGTCAAGCGTGGCATGCTGGTGACCGCCATCGATAACGGCCCAATGGCCGAAAGCCTGATGGACACCGGCCTGGTCCAGCACCTGATGGCTGACGGCTTTACCTACAAACCCAGGCAGACGGTGGACTGGATGGTCTGCGATATCGTCGAGAAGCCGGCGCGCAGCGCAGCGTTGCTGGAGACCTGGCTGGGCGAAGGCTTGTGCCGGGAGGCGGTGGTCAACCTCAAGTTGCCGATGAAGCAGCGCTATGCCGAAGTGCGCCGCTTGCTGGAGCGGATCGAAGAGGGCTTCAAGGCGCGCAAGGTCAAGGTCTCGATTGGCTGCAAGCAGCTGTATCACGACCGCGAAGAGGTGACTTGCCACCTGCGCCGCCTTGATCTGAAACCGCGCTGAGTCGATCGCTGGCAAGGCCAGCTCCCACAGAAATGGCATGCACTGTAGCTAATGTGGGAGCCGGCCTGGCCGGCGATGTGGCCCTCAGGGATGACCCCGCCGTCTGCTTGAGCGACAATAGCTGATTGTTTCCGGAGTTCTACATGACTGATTTCACCCCAGACGCCATCCTCGACGCCACCGGCCTCAACTGCCCGGAGCCGGTGATGATGTTGCACCAGCACGTGCGCGACCTGGCTGCCGGTGGCCTGCTCAAGGTGATCGCCACCGATCCGTCGACCCGTCGCGATATCCCCAAGTTCTGCGTGTTCCTCGGCCATGAACTGGTCCAGCAACAGGAAGATGCCGGCACCTACCTGTACTGGATCCGCAAGAAGCTCGACTAGGCGCGCTGCGCCCGGCGAATGTGCTTGCCACTGCTGCGCGCCAGGCGAATCGACAGCATCAAGGCCGCGCAGGTCAAGCCGGCGATCAGGCCTTCCCACAAGCCGTTGGGGCCACTGGCAGGGCCGAAGTAGTCGGTCAGGCCGAGTACGTAACCCACTGGCAGACCGATGCCCCAGTAGGCGAACAGGGTCAGGATCATGGTTACCCGGGTGTCCTGGTAGCCACGCAGGGCGCCCGCCGCGATCACCTGGATGGCGTCGGAGAACTGATAGAGTGCGGCATACACGATCAGCATCGCGGCAATCTGGATAACTGCCGTGTCCGGGGTGTAGATCGAGGCGATCGGCTCGCGCATCAGCAGGATCAGGCTCGCCGAGAAACAGGCGAACACCAGGGCCGCGGCCAGTCCCACCAGCGCGGCAAAACGCGCCTGGCGCGGCTCGCCGGCACCGATTGCCTGGCCCACACGCACCGTCACCGCCATCCCCAGTGAATACGGAATCATGAACAGCAGCGAACTGATGTTCAGGGCGATCTGGTGGCCGGCCACCACGGTCGGGCCGAGGCTACCGATCAGCAGGGCGATCACCGCGAAGATGCTCGACTCGGCGAACACCGCGATGCCGATTGGCAGGCCAACGCCCATCAGGCGCTTGATGACCGGCCATTGCGGGCGCTCAAAACGCACCAGCACCCGGCTGCTCTGGTAGGCCGGGGCCCAGCGGGTCCAGGCGGCCATGCTCAGGGCCATGAACCACATGACGATACCGCTGGCCCAGCCACAGCCAACGCCGCCCAGGGCGGGCAGGCCGAAGTGCCCGTAGATCAGGATGTAGTTCAGCGGGATGTTCAGCAGCAGGCCCAGGCAGCCAATGACCATGCTCGGGCGGGTGCGGCCCAGGCCGTCACTGTAGCAGCGCAGCACATAGTAGAGGGCAATGCCGGGGAAGCCGAAGGCAATACCTTGCAGGTAGCCCATGCTCGGCTCGACCAGTTGCGGGTCGACCTTCATCACCTGCAGGATCGGTTCGGCGCTGACCAGCAAGCCACTGGCGATCAGACTGACTGCGACTGCCAGCCACAAGGCCTGGCGCACCAATGGCCCGATTTCGCCGTGCTGACCGGCGCCAAAGCGTTGCGCCACCTTGGGGGTGGTGGCCAGCAGGATGCCGGTCATCAGCAGGAACACCGGAATCCAGATCGAGTTGCCCAAAGCCACCGCCGCCAGGTCGCGCGGGCTGACCCGGCCGGCCATGACCGCATCGACGAAGCCCATGGCGGTGGTAGCCAGCTGGGCAATGATGATCGGTGTGGCCAGCAGCAACAGGCTGCGCAGTTCGGCGCGTACGCGCGCGGGGCGGGACAGGGGAGGGGAAAGGGTGTTGCAGGTCTGAGGTGTCACAAGACAGGTGTCCAGAAGGGTGCACAAAGCCGACTAGTCTACGCTTTGACGCATTGGTCAGGAAATCTATCCGGCGCTTTTGTCTGCGGCTGGATTAGCGCCCCTGCATGGGCCTACACTGCGCACCCCCGATAGGAGAGCGCCATGCTGATAGTTGCCGACGAGAATATTCCGCTGCTCGATGCCTTCTTTGCAGGCTTTGGCGAAATCCGCCGCTATCCAGGGCGCGCTATTGACGCCGCCTGCGTGAAGGACGCCGACGTCCTTCTGGTGCGCTCGGTGACCCGTGTCGACCAGGCGCTGCTTGAGGGCAGCAAGGTTCGTTTCGTCGGTACCTGCACCATTGGCACCGATCATCTGGCGCTGGATTACTTCGCCCAGGCTGGTATCCAGTGGTCCAGTGCACCGGGCTGCAATGCCCGTGGGGTGGTCGACTATGTGCTGGGCAGCTTGCTGACCCTGGCCGAACTCGATGGTGCCGACCTGCCTGGCCGTACCTATGGTGTGGTTGGCGCAGGTGAAGTGGGCGGGCGTCTGGTTGAGGTGTTGCGCGGGCTGGGCTGGAAGGTGCTGGTGTGTGATCCGCCGCGCCAGGCCCGGGAAGGCGGCGATTATGTCAGCCTGGAAACGGTTCTTGCCGAGTGCGATGTGATCAGTCTGCATACCCCGCTGACCCGCCAGGGCGAACACGCCACCTGGCACTTGCTCGACAGCGAGCAACTGGCGGCGCTGCGTCCGGGGACCTGGCTGATCAACGCCAGCCGGGGACCGGTGATCGACAACACTGCATTGCGGGAACTGCTGCTGGCGCGTGAAGACGTGCTGGCAGTGCTGGATGTCTGGGAGGGTGAGCCACAGGTCGACCTCGAGCTGGCCGACCTCTGCGTGCTGGCCACCCCGCATATCGCTGGCTACAGCCTGGATGGCAAACAGCGCGGCACTGCACAGATCTATCAGGCCTTTTGTACCTGGCGCGGTGAGCCTGCGTCGGTGCTGCTGGAGGATCTGTTGCCCCAGCCCTGGCTGGCCGAGATCGGCCTGCAGGCCGAAACCGACCCGGCCTGGGCCTTGGCTACCCTGTGCCGCGCGGTGTATGACCCGCGCCGGGATGACGCCGACTTCCGCCGCAGCCTCAGCGCTGATGCGCTTGAGCAGAAAGCCGCGTTTGATGCCTTGCGCAAGCACTATCCGCCACGTCGCGAGATTGAGGGGCTAATGGTGCGCCTGCACGGGGACGCACCAGACCTGGCACAGATGGTCCGGGCCCTGGGTGGCGTGTTGCTGTAAAACACAGGCAATAAAAACCCGGCGCTTGCGCCGGGTTGAAGAATTCGTCTGGTTCAGTCTTTCTTGGCGGGATCTTTGCGGCTTTGCTCCAGCTTTTGGCAGGCCTCCTGGACCATCGCTTCGGTGATGGTGATCTCTTTGCCATCCGGGCCGATGATCGAGCCGCCGACAGGTGTCTGCGGGTTCGGCGCGGTTTTGGGCTGGGTATTGCCTTGTTGCAAACTCATTTCCTGTCTCCTCATCAGGTTGCAAGCTCAGACTAGAATCGCCTAGTGACCGAGCTATGACAGCTCCTTCGGTTATCACTGTACGACCCTTCCAGTCGACCAGAAAGCCGAGTAAACCTCCAGTGCTGCGTTAGAACGAAACGGTCTAGGGATCAGCAGGGCTAACCTAAACAGCGGTTATTTCCCTGGCGTTCCTTGGCGCAGGACGAGCGGTCAGGTGTACGCTGGGTAAAATCGCTGATTTCTGGTCCCTACATGCTCAATCGCTTTTCCCCTCGCCAGCGTCAGGCAATGCGTCTGGGCTGGCGTTTCATTCGCCCGTATCGCAAACAGGTCCTGCTGGCCTTGCTCGCCCTGGTCGTTACTGCCGGCATCACCTTGTCCTTGGGCCAGGGTATCCGCCTGTTGGTCGATCAGGGCTTCATGACTCGTTCGCCGCAGTTGCTCAATCAGTCCATCGGTTTTTTCCTGATGCTGGTGCTGGCCTTGGCCATTGGCACTTTCAGCCGCTTTTACCTGGTGTCGTGGATCGGCGAACGCTGCGTGGCCGATATCCGTCAGCAGGTGTTCGACCATCTGATTTACCTTCACCCTGGCTTTTTCGAGAGCAATCGCAGTTCAGAGATCCAGTCGCGGCTTACCGCCGACACTACCTTGCTGCAATCGGTGATCGGTTCATCGTTGTCGATGTTCCTGCGCAATGCGCTGATGGTGCTCGGCGGTATCGTGCTGTTGTTCGTCACCAACCCCAAGCTCACCAGTATCGTGGTGCTGGCGTTACCGCTGGTGTTGGCGCCGATCCTGATTTTCGGGCGACGGGTACGCAGCCTGTCGCGCCAGAGCCAGGACCGGGTGGCCGACGTCGGCAGCTATGTGGCCGAGACCCTCGGGCAGATCAAGACAGTACAGGCCTACAACCACCAGCCCAGCGATCAGCAACGTTTCGGCCGCACGGTCGAGGCGGCCTTTGCGGTCGCGCGCAAGCGCATCCTGCAGCGCGCCTGGCTGATCACGCTGGTGATCGTGCTGGTGCTCGGGGCCGTGGGCGTGATGCTCTGGGTCGGTGGTATGGATGTGATTGCCGGGCGCATTTCCGCAGGCGAACTGGCAGCCTTCGTGTTCTATAGCCTGATCGTCGGTGGTGCCTTTGGCACCCTCAGTGAAGTGATTGGCGAACTGCAACGCGCCGCCGGGGCAGCGGAGCGGATTGCCGAACTGCTGGCCGCACGCAGCGAAATCAGCGCACCTGCACAGGGGCTGGAGCGCTCGGCACCGCGGGTCAGTGGGCGGCTTGAACTTCGCGATGTCTGCTTTGCCTACCCGTCGCGCCCCGAGCCTGCGGCAATCGATGGTTTGAGCCTGGTCGTCGAGCCCGGGGAAACGCTGGCGCTGGTCGGGCCTTCGGGGGCGGGTAAATCGACCTTGTTTGACCTGCTGTTGCGCTTCTATGACCCCCAACAAGGGCAAATACGCCTGGACGGCCAGGACCTGAAGCGACTCGACCCGCAAGACCTGCGCCGACACTTCGCCCTGGTCGCACAGAATCCGGCACTGTTCTTCGGCACCGTCGAGGAGAACATACGTTACGGCCGGGCCGATGCCAGTGCAGCGCAGGTTGAGGCCGCCGCGCGCAGTGCCCATGCCCATGATTTCATCCTGCAACTGCCCCAGGGCTATCAGACCCACCTGGGCGATGCCGGCCTGGGCTTGTCGGGCGGTCAGCGTCAACGCCTGGCCATTGCCAGGGCCTTGCTGGTGGATGCGCCGATCCTGCTGCTGGACGAGGCCACCAGTGCCCTCGATGCCCAGAGCGAGTACCTGATCCAGCAGGCGCTACCGACCTTGATGCGCGGGCGTACCACCCTGGTGATCGCTCACCGCCTGGCCACGGTGCAGCATGCCAACCGTATTGCGGTGATCGATCAGGGCCGCCTGGTCGCCATCGGCACGCACCGCCAACTGATCGCGCAAAGCCCGTTGTATGCGCGCCTGGCAGCCCTGCAGTTCAACGTCGTGACGGAAATGTGACAGCGTTCCGCGGGTTGTCACATTTCTGTAGCAATCGCCTGAGACTATCTGCTCCAGCTGTTGCGTAATGCTCGAATCAGGCTGCTATCGAACGATGGCAGCTTTTTTTTCGCCTGCGCCGGTTGCCAGTGAACGAGGACAAGGACGTCTTTGCCTGGTCGATGCAATCCAGCGTCGTTTCCTTCCTCCTTGTTCCGAGATTCCTTCCGATGTTGCGTAAATCTCTCAGAGTGCAAATCCTCGCGCTACTTGCTGGCAGCCTGTTGGCGATACTGATGATCGCTCTGGTCTGCTTTCAATTGCTGTCGTCCAGCGTGCGCGGTTATGGGCAATTGATCGACGGGCCATTGCAGGCTTCGCAATTGATTGACGAGGCCAATCTGCAGTTCAAGGTTCAAGTCCAGGAGTGGAAGAACGTGCTGTTGCGCGGCAAACAGCCAGCCGATCTGGATAAGTACTGGCAGCAATTCCTGGCCCGTGAGCAGCAGGTGCAGGGCATTCTCGACCAGTTGATCCGGAGCAGCGACACATCGCTCAAGGCCCGCGCCGAGCAGCTCAAGGAAAGCCATCGCCAGTTGGGCCAGGCGTATGCGCAAGGGCGTCAGGCGTTCCTTGCCGCAGGGGCTGACCCGGCTGCGGGCGACCAGGCGGTCAAGGGCGTGGATCGTGCGACCAGTGAGCAGATGAGCGAGCTGGTCAGCCAGCTGCGCAGCGATGCCCAGGCGCGCGCCCAGACCATCAGTCAGTCGGCAGAGCGCACCGTGTGGCTGGGTCTGCTGGTGATGTTCGGCTCGGCAGTGCTGGTCGGCCTGTTCAGTCTCTGGTTGGTTAATCGCAGCCTGATCGAACCGATCCGCGGCCTGATCGAGTATGTCGCACAGCTGAGTCAGGGGCGATTCGAGGCGCGGGTGGCCAGTGACCGTCAAGATGAACTGGGGCGTCTGGCCGTGGCCGCCAATACCTTGCGCGACTTCCTCGCCGATACGTTTACCCGCCTGCAGAACAATGCCGGTGAGCTGGAAACGGCCAGTGGCGAATTGCGCAGCATTGCTGGTGGTATGGCGCGTGGTACCGATGACCAGTTCCAGCGTACTGACCAGGTGGCCACGGCCATGCACGAAATGTCCGCCACCGCTCAGGAAGTGGCGCGCCATGCCGCTGAAGCCGCGCGTGCGGCCGATGACGCTGATCACAGTGCCCAGGCAGGTGAGCAGGTAATGCAGGCCACCATCGACACGATTGCCACGGTCAATCAGGAGATTGCCGGTACGGCGGCGGTGATTCGCCACCTGGAGGCTGACAGCGCCAGGATCGGCAAGGTGCTGGAGGTGATTCGCGGGATTGCCGAGCAGACCAACCTGCTGGCACTCAATGCTGCTATCGAAGCGGCGCGGGCGGGGGAGGCCGGTCGCGGCTTTGCCGTGGTCGCCGATGAAGTGCGCAGCCTGGCGCAGCGCACGGCCGCCTCGATTGCCGAGATCAACCAGATCATCAGTGCCGTACAGTCCGGCGCCCTGGAGGCGGTCAAGGCCATTGAAAGCGGTCAGCAGCGCAGTGAGGAGGGCGCCGAGCAGGTCCAGCGTGCCGGGCAGATGCTGCAGCGCATCACCCTGGCTGTCGAGGCGATCCGCGACATGAACCGCCAGATCGCCACGGCCGCCGAAGAGCAGACCAGCGTGGCTGAAGACATCTCGCGCAACCTGGTGGAAATCACCCGCATCGCCACTGCCAATCAGCAAGCGGTGCAACATACCGAGCAGGCCGGGCATCGCCTGCATGGCCTGTCGGGGCAGCTCGGCGAGGTCACCGCACGGCTAAGCGCCTGAAAGAAGGGGGAAATCCGCCACATTTCGCCCGACAGGGGCGGCTATGTGGCGGATTGTCGCCAGAAAAACCGTTAAAGATGGGGTGCGACGACTCGTCCTAGCTATTAGCCGTTGGTCTTGCAAAAGTTGGCCTGTTTCGTGCTTAAAGGCGGTCAGGCCTAGGCCATGCAAGCACCCGGCGTCAGGCTTCAATGCCCATCGTCAGGGTGACGACCGTTCCCGATCCATCGAACAACCCCAGCTGCCAACCATCGCCCGCGCGTCCAGGCTGCTTGCCTGAACGCCGAGCCCCGCTAAGCTTTGGTCTGCGCGAGCAACAACAAGAATCCGGGCGTGCACAACGGGATGAGCGGTCATTGCCAATTACTTCACCTCAATTGGATTGAACTATGAAAAAAATCCTGCTGACGCTCCTATGCCTGAGTGTCATCGGTTGCTCCAAGCCCAGCGAGCCAGAGAAAAGCGTAGATGTACTGCTGATCGGCGGCGGCATCATGAGTGCAAGTCTGGGGACTTACCTCAATGAGCTGGAACCGACCTGGTCGATCGATATCTACGAGCGCCTGGACAAGGTCGCCGAAGAAAGCTCCAACGCCTGGAACAACGCCGGTACCGGCCACTCCGCCTTCTGCGAACTGAACTACACCAGCGAAGGCGCCGACGGCAAGATCGACATCAGCAAGGCGGTCGGGGTCAACGAGCAGTTCGAGATCTCCAAGCAGTTCTGGGCCTACCAGGTCGAGCAGAACGTGCTGAGCAATCCGAAGTCGTTCATTAACAACGTGCCGCACATGAGCTTCGTCTGGGGCGACAAGAACGTCGAGTTCCTCAAGAAACGTCATGAGGCCCTGCAGCACAGCTCGCTGTTCCGCGGCATGGAGTACTCCGAAGACCACGCGCAGATCCAGAAGTGGGTGCCGATCGTGATGGAAGGCCGTGCTGCCGACCAGAAGATCGCCGCGACCCGCATGTCGATCGGTACCGACGTCAACTTCGGCGAGATCACCCGCCAGTTGATCGCCTCGCTGACCAAGCACGACAACGTCAAGCTGCATGTCCAGCACGAAGTGCGTGACATCGTGCGCAATGCTGACAACACCTGGACCGTGGTCGTTGCCGACCTGGCCAACAAAGGCGTCGAGCGCAGCGTGAAGGCCAAGTTCGTCTTCATCGGTGCCGGTGGTGGCGCCCTGAAACTGCTGCAGAAGTCCGGTATTCCTGAAGCCGAAGGCTATGCAGGCTTCCCGGTCGGCGGTCAGTTCCTGATGACTGACAACCAGGACATCGTTGCCCGCCACAAAGCCAAGCTGTACGGCAAGGCTTCGGTCGGTGCACCGCCAATGTCCGTTCCGCACCTGGACACCCGTGTGATCGACGGCAAGGAAGTCCTGCTGTTCGGCCCGTTCGCGACCTTCTCGACCAAGTTCCTCAAGAACGGTTCGCTGCTGGACATGTTCGCGGCACTGACCACCCACAACATCATGCCGATGACCCACGCCGGTATCGACAACATCGACCTGAGCACCTACCTGATGGGTCAGCTGATGCTCAGCTTCGACGACCGTATGGAAGCCCTGCGTGAGTACTTCCCGAACGCCAAGAACGAAGACTGGAAACTGCTGCAGGCCGGTCAACGCGTTCAGGTGATCAAGAAAGATCCGGTCCATGGTGGCGTGCTGCAGTTCGGTACTGAAGTGGTTGCCGCCCAGGATGGCACCATCGCCGCGCTGCTGGGTGCATCGCCAGGCGCTTCGACCGCTGCGCCGATCATGCTCAGCGTGCTGGAGAAAACCTACAAGGATCGCATCAAGACCCCTGAGTGGCAGGCCAAGCTGAAGGAAATCGTTCCGACTTATGGTCAGAAGCTCAACAACAACCTTGAGCTGACCAACAAGACCCGTGAATGGAGCAGCTCGCGCCTGGGTCTGCTGTATGTTCCGGTGCTGCCGGAAGAGACTGCTGCAGTACAGGCTGAGCCTGCACTGTAAAGGTTGAATCGGTAATAAAAATAGCCCCCTGTTCAGGGGGCTATTTTGTTCGTGGGACAAGCCTCACAGGTGCAGTTCAGCCTGTGGGAGCGGGCTTGCCCCGCGATCAGCGCTGAATCAACGATGCTTGTCGGCATATTTGTTACCCAGTGCGCCACCGGCCGCGCCACCCAGGCCGGCACCGATCGCCGAGCCGGTGCTGCCACCGAGCTTGCCACCGATCAGCGAACCGCCAGCCGAACCCAGACCGCCACCAATGGCCGCCTCGGTCTTGTTGCCCTTCTTCGCGGCCATGGCGCCACCTGCCGCGCCACCGACGCCGGCACCAATCGCAGCGCCGGTGCTGCCGCCGAGCTGTTTTCCGACCACATTACCCAGTACACCACCCAGGCCGCCGCCCAGGGCAGTCTGGCCATCGCCGGCCACGGCGCCTTGCGCACACAGCAGGCCCAGTGTCAGGGCGGCAAGAGTCTTACGCATGTGTTTCAACCTCTGAGTTCGAAAGGCGCGCATTTTGCTGGCCCCACCATCGCGGTGCAATGCTGGCCAGTGCAATTCGTCGTAATGCAGGTACGAAAAAGCCCGCATGAGAGCGGGCTTTTTGTCGAGTGATCTGGTCGGAGAGACAGGATTCGAACCTGCGGCCTTCTCGTCCCGAACGAGACGCGCTACCTGGCTGCGCTACACTCCGATGGAGAAAATATTACTCAAAATTTTCTCCTCGACAAGCCCCCCAGAGAGGGGCTGTCGCAGGTATCAGAGGTCCTTGACGGTACGCACCTGATCTTTGTTGATGCGTGTACGTTTGCCATCGAGCTGTTCAAATTCGTAGAAGCCCGATTCATCGTCATATTGCGGCGTGTCGACCGCCTGGATTTCGCGACCGTCGTTCAAAGTGATGACAGTTGGCGAGGAGCAACCAGCCAGAGTGCCCAGGCCCAGAGCGAGCAGGAAGGCGGGGAGGGTCCGTTGAATCATCATGTTTCTCCAGTAGAGGGTGGTGCGTAATGTCCTTGAGACGCATGGCGACGGCGCAAGTTCCTTGTCCATTGCAGCATAGCTAGTGCGCAGCACTATTGATCGGCGGCACGCCCGGGCAGGACCATGGGCGCGAGCCGGGCAGGGCTGTGATATAACACCGCCCATACTCCCTCAATGGATCAAGGTCCCATGAAAGCCAAGGCAGATGTACCTTTCGTGCCGCTGAACATCGCGGTGTTGACGGTCAGCGATACCCGTACCCTGGAAACCGACACCTCTGGCCAGATGTTTGTCGATCGTCTGACCGAGGCCGGGCACGGCCTTGCTGCACGGGTACTGCTCAAGGACGACCTGTACAAGATTCGCGCCCAGGTCGCCACCTGGATTGCCGATGAGCAGGTGCAGGTGGTGTTGATCACCGGTGGCACCGGCTTCACCGGTCGTGACAGTACTCCAGAGGCGGTCGCCTGCCTGCTGGATAAACAGGTCGATGGCTTCGGTGAGTTGTTCCGCCACATCTCCCTGGCGGACATCGGTACTTCTACGGTTCAGTCGCGTGCCCTGGCCGGGTTGGCCAACGGTACCCTGGTCTGCTGCCTGCCCGGCTCGACCAATGCTGTGCGCACCGGCTGGGATGGCATCCTTGCCGAGCAGCTCGATGCCCGCCATCGCCCGTGCAACTTCGTTACTCACCTCAAGCAGGCCGAGCCCTGCGCCAGCCGTGGTTGAGGTGCCTGTGAACAAGCCGTTGATGCCGGTTGAAGACGCACTGGCACAGTTACTGAAACTGGCTGAGTCCGCGCCCATCGTCGAAACCGAGCAGGTTGCTTTGGCGCAGGCCGAGGGGCGGGTGCTGGCCGAGGCGCTGATCGCCAGCCTGGATCTGCCGCCCTGGCCCAACAGTGCCATGGACGGTTATGCCTTGCGCCTGGCTGACTGGCAGGGCGAGGCGTTGCCGGTCAGCCAGCGCATTTTCGCCGGTCACGCTCCTGAGCCGCTACAGCCGGGCACCTGTGCACGGATCTTCACCGGCGCGCCGTTGCCGCTGGGTGCCGACTGTGTCGAGATGCAGGAGAACGCCGAGGTCCTGCAAGACCAGCGGGTGCGCTTCAACGAGCCGCTGCGCGTCGGCCAGAATGTGCGCCCGCAAGGTCAGGAAACCCGTGTCGGCGAGTCGGTGCTGGCGGCGGGTACACGGCTGGGGCCGATCGAGCTTGGGCTGGCGGCAACGCTGGGTTGCGCCACGCTCAGGGTAGTGCGCAGGGTCAAGGTTGCCGTGTTGTCCACGGGCGACGAGCTGGTAGAACCGGGCTTGCCGCTGGGGCCAGGGCAGATCTACAACAGCAATCGGCGCTTGCTGGTCAGCTGGCTGCAACGCCTGGGTTGCGAGGTGATCGATGCGGGGATTCTTGCCGACGACCTGGAAAAAACCCGTGATTGCCTGGCGGGGCTGGGTCAGGTCGATTTGATCCTCTCGACCGGCGGTGTTTCCGTGGGCGAGGCCGATTACCTGGGCCTGGCCTTGCGCGAAGCAGGCGAACTGGCCCTCTGGAAGCTGGCTATCAAGCCCGGCAAGCCCTTGACCTTCGGTCACTACAAAGGCGTGCCGGTGATCGGTTTGCCCGGCAACCCGGCTTCGACGCTGGTGACTTTCGGTCTGCTGACCCGCCCGTATCTGCTGCGCCGCCAGGGTGTGCAGGAGGTGACCCCTCTGCAGTTCCCGGTACCGGCCGGTTTTGACTGGCCCAAAGCCGGCAATCGTCGGGAGTACCTGCGCGCACGGCTGGACCAGGGGTGTGCGCAGATCTACAAGAACCAGAGCTCCGGCGTGCTGCGCAGTGCTGCCTGGGCCGAGGGCCTGGTGGAGGTCCGTGAGGGCACCACACCTGGCAAAGGCGATACCGTGCAGTTCATTCCCTTGAGTGAGCTACTCGGCTGAGCGACTGAGCAAGCCGTTGTCGCTCAGATTGCCCAGTGTGGGCGCGCGCTGGCTCAGGCGCGCGTGCACGCTTTCCAGCTGGGCTGCAGCAATGCTCCAGTCGTGGCGCTCATGCACGAACTGCCGCGCGGCCTCCGATAACTGACGCATGCGCCAGGGCTGATTGAGCAATTGGGTGATGAGCAAGGCCAGTTGATCACCATCGTCACTGCCCAGGTAGTGTTCGCCCTGGGTCACCTGCAGCCCGCATACGCCCTTGGCGGTGGTGACCACCGGCAAGCCGGCGGCCATGGCTTCGAGCACCTTGATTTTCGAGCCGCCGGCATAGCGCAGCGGGGCGAAGAAAATTGCCGAATGACGTTGCAGTTCACGCAAGTCGGGCAGGTAGCCGACCCATTCGATTCGTGGGTCGCTCCAGCGCGATTTCCAGCTGTCCGGCAAGGCATGTCCGACGACGGCCAGGCGCACCGCCGGGTTGCTTTGCCAGACCTGCGGAAGGATATCCTCGAGTGCCCACTCGATGGCTTCGAGGCTGGCGTTGTACTCAAAATTGCCGACAAACAACAGGCGCTGGCTGTGCAGTGACGGCTGGATGTCCTGATAGTGCGCGCAATCGACGCCATTGATCACCAGTGAAGCGGGATTACCGGTCAGGCGGCTGATGTGTTCGACATCCTTGGGGCTGACCGCCACCACCTCGTGGGCCTGGCTCAGTACCCGATTTTCCCAGCGCCGGTAGCGCCAGCGGTCGAAGGCATTGAACGGCCGCAGCCACAGCGGCAGGCGGTCATGGCAGGCGGCGCCAGACACCGATTCGATCGTGTGTTCACTGAGCAGGAAGGGCAGGCTTCGCGCCTGCAGGGCCTTTTCGAACGGCTGGAAACTATAGCTGTGCTCGATCTGGATGACATCCCAACGTTCTTCCAGCAGTTGCTCGAAGCGATGGCGCAGGTGCGGAGCCAGGCCGTTGACACTGGCTCGCATGGGATAGCCGGCATAGACCGCAGCCAGCAGGTTCAGTGGGCTGTGCAGCGGGCGCCTGGGTAACACGATCAGGCGTTCGAGCAGGGGCTCGAGCGCCTGGCGTGCCGCCTCGTTGGGCGGGATTTTCGACTGCACCAGCAAGGTGATCTGGTGGCCACGCTGCGCCAGGCTGCGCAGCAGGTGGTATTGCCGGGTTTTGCCGCCGCTGGTGGTTGGCCAGGGCAGATAAGGCAGTGTCCAGAGTACGCGCATGACCCCTTTCCTCTATCACCAGGCGGGTAACGGCATGCAGATATGAATGGACGCGCCTGGGGTGTCAGCTGCTGGCTGATTCCGGGGCGCGTCCATAGATATCAGTAAAGCGCACGATGTCGTCTTCGCCCATATATTCGCCACTTTGTACTTCGATCATGACCAGGTCGATCACACCGGGGTTGGTCAGGCGATGTACCCGCCCCGGTTTGATAAAGGTCGATTCGTTGGTGTCGAGCAGAAACTCGTCCTCGCCGTTGGTCACGCAGGCCATGCCGTTGACGACGATCCAGTGTTCACTGCGATGGTGGTGCATCTGCAGTGAAAGCGATGCTTGAGGGCGAACCACGATGCGCTTGATCTTGAAGCGTGGACCTTCCTCGAGCACCGTGTACATGCCCCACGGGCGGTTCACCGTGCGGTGCAGGCGATAGGCGTCATGTCCCTGGTGCTTGAGCTGCTGGGCGATCACCTTGACCTCCTGGCTGCGCGCGGCGTCGGCGATCAGCAGGGCATCGGGGGTATCGATGATGATCAGGTTGTCGAGGCCGACGGCGCCGACCAGGCGGCGTGGCGAGTCGATGTAGCAATTGGAGACGTCATGCAGGACGGTCTCGCCATTGCACTGGTTGCCATTCTGGTCGGCTTCGCTGAGGCCACGTACCGCCTGCCAGCAGCCGATGTCGCTCCAACCCAGGTCGGCGGGCAGCACGGCCACCTGGCTGGAGGTTTCCATGACCGCGTAATCGATGGAGATGTCCGGTACCTTCTCGAAGGTCTGCGGGTCGAGTTCCAGCTGCAGTTCACCTTCACCCTGTTTGCTCGGGCTGCGCTGCAGGCAATGGTGGACACTGGCGAGCAGGTCCGGCACATGGCGGTCCAGTTCTGCCAGGATTGCATCGACGCGCATGCAGAACATGCCGGCATTCCACAGGTGCTGACCACCCTCGAGGTAGTGCTGGGCGGTTGCGGCGTCGGGTTTTTCGACAAATCGCTGCACTTTGTAGCCTTGCGCGTCCAGTGCCTGGCCTTTCTCGATGTAGCCAAAGCCGGTTTCGGCGTGACTGGGCACCAGGCCGAAGGTCGTCAGCCAACCTTGTTGTGCCAGGTTGCGGGCGTGCGCGACTGCGCGTTCGAAGGCTGGCAGGTCGCTGATCAGGTGATCGGCGGGCAGGATCAGCAGCAGGGCGCTTTCGCCATACAGGTTGGCGCAGTGCAGAGCGGCTGCAGCGATGGCTGGCGCAGTATTGCGGCCAAAGGGTTCGAGGATGAAGTCCAGGGCCATGCCGGCCGAGTTCAATTGGCGGTACTCATCCTGAGTGCGGAAATACACTTCCCGGTTGGTCACCGTCAGTATCCGCTCGACATCTGGCAGTGCACTGGCACGGGAAAAGGTCTTTTGCAGCAGGCTCTGGCCATCGGGCAGGCGCATGAACGGTTTCGGCATGGTTTCGCGAGAAACCGGCCAAAGGCGAGTGCCGGCGCCGCCGGCGATGATGCAGGGGATCAGAACGCTCATTTCACAGCCTTGAGTCAGGGCACTGAGACTACAGTGCAGTAAAGGAAACCGGGACCTGGCAGGCGCTCGCGTAATGAGTCAATAAAATGACTTTTACTGTCGGCATCTTCCGTGAAGGCCAAATATTTGTCGAATGATGCACCCGGGCGTTCCTGCTTTCAATAATATTTGTGTGAATACTCGGCAAATTTGCTTTTCGATCGGCCATTGGCTGTGCAGCAAAAGCCCCTGTCATGTGGTCGAGATGCACGAGCTTTAATTCGCCGGGGAGGCACCATGAAGCAGCACAGAACCTTATTCATCCTGCATGGCAAGCAGGCCATGAACGAGCAGGTGCGTGCCGCCGTTGGTGCGCTGCGCGAGCGTGGCTGGCAGCTTGACGTTCGCCTGACCTGGGAGGCCGGTGATGCTGCGCGGCTGGTCAACGAAGCCCAGGCAAGTGGTTACCGGCATGTTGCAGCCGGCGGTGGAGACGGCACCTTGCGTGATGTCGCCGAGGCCATGGCCCGCATCGCTTGCCAGGCAAGCCTGGTGCTCGTGCCATTGGGGACTGCCAATGACTTTGCCCGGGCTGCAGGTGTGCCGCTGGAGCCTGAACAGGCGCTTGCGTTGCTGGAAACACCTGCTCAAAGGATTGATTTGGGGCAGGTTGGTGGGCAGGTTTTTCTCAATATGGCCACGGGCGGATTTGGCAGTCAGGTCACCGCCAACACCTCCGAAGACCTGAAGAAAGTGCTGGGCGCAGCGGCGTATCTGTTCACCGGCCTGTCTCGTTTCAGTGAGCTCAGTGCGGCTACGGTAGATTTGCATGGGCCGGATTTTCACTGGCGCGGCGATTTGCTGGCGCTGGGAATCGGCAACGGCCGGCAGGCTGGTGGTGGGCATGTGCTGTGCCCGCAGGCGCAAGTCGACGATGGGCTGCTGGACATCAGTATTCTGCCGGCGCCTCAGGAAGTGGTGGGTACCTTGCGCAGTTTGCTCAGTGATGGCCTGGGCCTGGAGAACATGTTTGTGCGAGCGCGTCTGCCCTGGGTCGAAATCAAGAGCGCGCAAGGTCTGGATATCAATCTCGATGGCGAGCCGCTGCAAAGCGATAGCTTGCGTTTTGAGGTACTGGCAGGCGCCTTGCGGGTGCACCTGCCGGCTGACTCGCCGCTGCTCAGTCGTCGAGGCTGATGATCTGCTCGCGGACCGCAAACAGTACCAGGCCGGCCACGTCGTAGATCTGCAGGCGTTTCATGATTTGTGAACGGTGAGTCTCCACGGTCTTGATGCTCAAGCCCAGACCGTGGGCAATTTCGCGGGTGGATTTGCCGCGCACGATCAAGCGCAGGATTTCCAGTTGGCGGGCTGTCAGATTGTGGTTGTCCGAGGTCGGAGCCTTGAAGCTCTGGGTCCGTAGCAGGGCCTGATTGATCACGGTGTGGGCGATTGCCGGGCTCAGGTAGCGCTCGCCGTTGCGCAGTGCAGTCAGGGCCTGCTCCAGTTCGGTGGCGGTGGTGTCCTTGAGCAGGTAGCCATGGGCGCCGCTTTCCAGGGCCTGCATGATCAGTTCGGGGTCGGTGTGCATTGACAGGATCAGTACTTTGCTGCGACAGCCGCTGGCGCGTAGCTGGGTGAGGGCGTCCAGGCCGTTGGTCGTGCGCATCGAAATATCCAGCAGGACAATGTCCGGATCCAGTTGCAGTACGAGTTCGGCCACCTGGTTGCCGTCATTGCCTTCACCCACCACTGTGTAACCGGGAATATCCGAGACCAGGGCGCGAACACCGGCGCGAATCAGTGAGTGGTCGTCTACCAGCAGCAATTTACAGATCATTGGGCGTTATTTGTCTTGGCGCGTTCAAGGGTGCGTGGAGGCCAGGGAAACAGGGCATCGATTCGCGTGCCTTTGCCTGGCTGGCTGCTGACTGACAGTGTGCCATCAAGCAGTGCGGCGCGTTCAAGCATGCCGGCCATGCCGCATTGTCCTTCATCTGCTGGATTGCTGGCGGGCAAGAAACCCAGGCCATCGTCACTGATGGACAAGGCCAGGCCTTCAGGCTGGCGCTGAATGCAGACGACCAGGTTGTGCGCGCTGGCATGACGAAGCATGTTGGTGACCGCTTCCTGGGTGATGCGAAAGGCGGCGATGGCCATGTCTTCAGGTATGCCGCCCAGACGCTGGCGGCACTCAAGGCTCCAGTGCACGTTGGTGTTTTCCAGGGTGCGCAGCAAGTGCGCGCGCAAGCTGGCTTCCAGGCCCAGGCTGGACAGCTGGCGCGGGTTGAGAATGGCCGAGACGTCGCGGACATTGGCCAGCGTGTCGTCCAGGGTGCTGCGCAGGGTGCTGCAGTGATCTTGCAGGTCGCCTGGAACACGGCGTTGCAGCCAGTCCGCCTGGAGTTTGGCGGCGGTCAGCAGTTGGCCGATATCGTCGTGGAGCTCCCGGCTCAGGCGTTGCCGCTCGCTTTCCTGAACCTTGAGCAGGCGATCGGCAAGTTCTGCCGGGCGCAGGGCAATCGAACGTGCCCAGTGGCGCAGATGCCAGCCAATGCTCAGCATCGCGACGATGTGCAGGATCAGCACACTGGCCGGCATCGGCAACGCGTAGAGGTACAGCGCCAGGTTGGCGATGATCGAGGCCAGGCACAGCAGCGCGGTCAGCCCGCGCAGTAGAGCGGCCCCGGGGCGCCAGAGCTTGAATCTATTGAGGCTTGAGAGCATAGAAAATGAAGCCACTGAAATATCGCTGAAGAAAGCCTGGAACAGGTCAAACTTAGGGGCGTTGTCGTGTTGCCTTCAATATCATTTATATGTCGGCGCCGGGCGGAGTAATGAATACCTGCGCCAAGAGAAAAATCGTTGAAGGCATGATCGGCCAAGGTCTGACTAATCTTCATCGCGCGCATGGTATCACTTCAAGTCCCAAGGGTGGCGAACTCTGATAACTGTCTGAAACGTCAGATTTTACGGGCTGATGCAGGGCGTCCGTCATGTGCGCAGGTCTAGCACTTTGCCATTACTTTATAAGACGTAAAGCTTGCGTGAAATAAAGTAAATCTGCAGTTGTAAAAACGACTGCAGAAATGATCGGCAAACGGGAAAGTTGCTGCTTAGTGCGTAGCGCGGAGCGCTGTCAGCACTCGCTGCCGGATCTTTGTCGATGACCCTTTAGTTGCCCGTAGTTTGCTGTCCAGTTGCCTCACGCGCGTTGTGCGGCGGGTGTTCGCAGGGGGTCATGCTTGAGTGGCAGGAAGCGCAAGCGGAGGTCGTGTTCAGGGCGGCTGCCAGGTTGTCCAGCAGCAGCACCTGTTCATCGGTATCCAGGCTCAGGCGGCCGGTGTACGGGTCAACCAGCTCCAATTGCCAGGCCAGCAGGGTCAGGCACTCTTCCAGTGCCGGCAAGGCGCTGCCGGGCAGCCGCGAAGGGTTGTGAGCGGTTTCCAGCAGATGTTGCAGTTGCTTGCTGTAACTGGCCACCTCCAAGAGCCCCAGGTTGTGGGCGCGAGTCACCAGCGTGGCCAGGGTATCGTTGAGGCAGTGGCAGGCATCCGGATCGTTGTCGATCAGTTCCAGGTGCTGCAGGCACTCTTCGGCCTGGGTCAGCAAGACCTGGGCGTCCACCAGAAAATCCTGCAGGGCGCTGCTGTTCAGTGATTCGTTAGCCATCATTTGGCTCCAGCACAAAGGGCTGGAGCAGGGGCTGGCCACAACGAGGCGATCGCTGACAAAAGCCTGACTCCGTTCATGCAATGAGAATGGCGTCACATTAATGGCTAATGGATATCGCGAACATCAGGTCTCGCCCGATTGTCACTAGGGGTTTCCCTGATGGGGTGGTGTGATTACGACCCTTTGCGGGCGTTTACGACAGGAAGGAGCTGAGCGCAGTAAAGCATGATGTTAAAATGACATCAATGACCGGCTGAGCATTTTCTTCAGGGGGTCAAGCTGTGCCTGATCTGGCCGATACAGGGCCAATGGGTTCATTTCTTGGAACAAGCCTGGGGGTTCTTTAATGGCTGGCATTCTCGACACAGTAGACCAAAGAACGCAGCTGGTGGGTGAGAACCGCCTGGAAATCCTGATGTTCCGCCTGGCCGGGCGACAGTTGTTCGCGATCAACGTGTTCAAGGTTCAGGAGGTGCTGCAAATGCCCAAACTGACCTTGATGCCACAGCGCCATGCTTTCGTCTGTGGTGTAGTCAACCTGCGTGGGCAGACACTGCCGGTGATCGACCTGTCCCAGGCTATCGGCATGCGCCCGCTTACGCCTGGGCCAGGCAGTACCATTATTGTCACCGAGTACAACCGTTCGGTGCAGGCGTTTCTGGTGGGTGGGGTCGATCGTATCGTCAACATGAACTGGGAAGCCATCATGCCGCCGCCGACCAGTGCCGGTCGTCAGCATTACCTGACAGCAATCAGCAAGGTCGACGAGCAGTTGGTGGAAATCATCGACGTAGAGAAAGTGCTGGCCGAAATCGTGCCGTACAGTGCCAAGGTCTCGCGCGACAAGCTTGAGGATCCGGTGTTGGCGCGGGCTCGTGGTCGCGAGGTGCTGTTGGTGGACGATTCCACTGTGGCTTTGGCTCAGCTGCGCGACACTTTGTCTCAGCTGGGGGTGAAAATGCACATCGCCAGTGATGGCCTCAAGGCCTTGCGCATGCTCAAAGGCTGGGCCGACGCTGGCGAAGATATGTGTGAAAAGCTGCTGATGATTTTCACCGATGCCGAGATGCCGGAGATGGACGGCTACCGCCTGACTACCGAGATCCGTAACGACCCGCGCCTGCGCCCGTTGCATGTGGTGTTGCACACCTCGCTGTCGGGTAGTTTCAACGAGTCGATGGTGAAGAAAGTCGGTTGTGACAACTTTCTCTCCAAGTTCCAGCCCGACAAGCTGGTCGATGTCGTTCGCCAACGGTTGATGCTGGATGAAGCGACGGCCTGAGTCGGTATAAGCTAAGGCTTTGAACCGGCAAAAGGACAGGTCACCGATGCAATTGAGTGCGTTGTACCGATATCCGCTCAAATCCGCGCGCGGCCAGGCGTTGCAATCGTCTTCACTGGGCCTGCTGGGGCTGGATGGCGACCGTCGCTGGATGCTTGTAGAGCGCGACAATGGCCGCTTCCTGACCCAGCGCGCGTATCCACAGATGAGCCAGTTGACGGCGCTGTATGGTGTTGACGGCGAGCTGACCCTGGAGGCGCCTGGGCGACCTGCGTTAAAGGTTGCCGTGCCGCAAGCTGACAGCGATCTGCGCGGCGTGACGATCTGGCGTGACACCTTTCGCGTCCCGGATGCCGGTGATGTTGCTGCGCAGTGGCTCAGCGAATTTATCGGCAAGGACGTGCGCCTGGTCCATGTGCCCGAGGAGCGCAGCCGTTTCCTGCCGGGTGGTTATGGCGAGGTCAATGACCGGGTGGCTTTTGCCGATGGTTTCCCCTTGCTGCTGATTGGCCAGGGTTCGCTCGACGATCTGGTACAGCGGGTCGGTCGGCCGCTCGAGATGCAGCGCTTTCGTCCCAATCTGGTGGTGGAGGGGGCCGAAGCCTTTGCCGAGGATGGCTGGAAGCGCATCCGTATCGGCGAGATGGAGTTCCGTGTGCTCAAGCCTTGTGAGCGTTGCATCATGACCACCATTGATCCGCAGACCGGCGAGCGCAGCGCGGATCGTGAGCCGCTGACCACACTCAAAACCTATCGGCAGAAGGAGGGGGATGTGCTGTTCGGGCAGAACCTGGTGGCTGACGGAAGTGGGGTGCTTGAGGTGGGGATGCCGGTGACGGTGCTGGAGTAATCAAATCGCGGCAAGCCCGCTCCCATAGGGTGATATAGAACCCTGTGGGAGCGGGCTTGCCCCGCGATTGCATTCAACTACTGATCGTCAAAATACCGCTCATGCCAGTCCACCAGCGGCTGCGGCGAGTTGAGCTTCTGCCCGTAGATCACCGAGTAGGACAGCACGTTCTGCACATACTGACGGGTCTCATCAAACGGAATCGACTCCACCCAGACATCGAAGCTCAGGTGGTCGGCGCCGCGCAGCCATTGCCGTACGCGGCCCGGGCCTGCGTTATAGGCTGCCGAAGCCAGCACCCGATTGCCGTTGAATTGACTGTGCACCTGGCTCAGGTACGCCGCGCCGAGCTGGATGTTCTTGTCCGGGTTGAATACCTGGGCCGGGGAGGCCAGCGGAATGCTGAACTTGCGCGCAGTCTCCTTGGCTGTGGCTGGCATCAGTTGCATCAGGCCGCTGGCACCAACGCTGGAGCGGGCGTCCTCCATGAACGCACTTTCCTGGCGAGTGATGGCGAACACCCAGCTTGAGTGCAGGCCACGCACCTTGGCTTCCCGAACCAGCGTATCGCGGTGAGCCATCGGGAAACGGATATCCAGGTCGTCCCAGTATTGCGCCTGGCTGATGGTGCGGATCGCCGGGAAGTACCAGCGCATGTCGTAGGCCAGGCGTGCCTGGGCGACCATTTCGTCGCGGCTGAAGTGGCGGCTGACGTGGTACCACTCGCGGCGGCCATCGACAATCTGGCCGCGGGCATGGAACTCCAGGGCGCGACGGATACCCGGTGTATTACGCACCTTGTTCATCACCGCCTGGCTCAGCACCAGTGGCTTGTTGTTCAGCTGATACGGGGTTTTTGCCCGGTCGGCGGCGAGGAAGCCATAGAAATCACGCTCGCGCGCCACGGTTTTGTACAGCAGCGGAATCTGCGGGTTCTGTGGCTGCGCCAGTTCCAGGCTGCGCGCTTGCCAGTAACGCCAGCGGTTGCTGCTGGCCAGGTCCTGGGGCAGGCGCTTGGTCAGCTCGTAGGCGTCTTCCCAGCGGCCCAGGCGCAGCAACAGGCGCAGACGCCATTCGGTCACGGTGTTGTCGCGCAGTTCGGGGTCGTAGCGGGTCATCAGGTCCAGGGCCCGCGGGTCGTAGCGGCGGGCCAGGGTCAGGCCGATTTCGCGGGCGATGGCGACTTTCTCGTCACGGGAGAAGTGCATGCGATTGGCGTAGTCGTCCAGCAGGCTCATGGCCCGCTCGGGGTCCTGGCGTGCCAGGCGGCGCAGGCCTAGGCTGACCACGTCGGACATGGCCTCGTTGACCGGTACGAAGCGTCCAGGCTGATTCAACAGCTGTGGTTTCTGTGCCACATCAACCAGCAAGCGCCCCTGAGGGCCCAGGGTGGTGAGGGTTTTGGTCAGGCTGTTGGCCAAGGCATAGTTGCGCGCCTGGGCGGCCAGCTTGGTGCGCTGCCAGCGCTTCTGCTCGCTGAGTTGACCTTCGGCTGCCCAGCGGTCGAACAACGGGTCACAGGCGGTAGGCTGGGACTTGCCCACCAGCCAGAGTTTTTCTGCCGAGGCATAGCCTTCGGCGCGTTGGCCCTGAATCAGCTGACGCTGGCCGTTGAGGCAATCGAGTTCGGTGAAGTTCAGCTTCGGATCATAGTAACGACTGAAGGTTTCCCACTCGCCGCGCTCGGCCAGCCAGCGCAACCAGCGCAATTTCATCCAGTTGGCCTGGGGCAGGTCGCCATGGGCGGCGAGGAATTTTTCGATCTCGGCATTGCTGGCGGTTTTCAGACGCGCGGTCAGCTCGTCGTAGGCCAGGTAAGGCGTTAGCGGATAATCACTCAACGCTTGTGCGTAACGCAGGTAGGGACCCTTGTCACCCTTGGCCAGGGCGCGTTTGGCCTCGTCATAGTACTGGCGCTGCACGGTGATGTCGGTGGCCTGGGCGACGCTGGCTGCGGAGGCCGAGAGAAGCAGGCAGGAAACTAGATTTAACAGGCGGCTGCGCATGAGACTTCCGGGCAGTTTGACCATGAAAAGTGACGGCGAAGCCAGCACTGTTGGGATTGCGTTGCTTAAGCTTAGCCGTTTGCCATAGGCGGATGAAAGCATTGTGCTTGTATCCAGTTGTAATCACACGGCCTGTCGTCGGATCTGTCCGGAGGTGCGCCTGCTTAATGTGAAGCGGGCCCAAGTCGGGTAGAATGCGCGCCCGGTTTTTGGAGAAGATCATGACCCTGCTCAAATTAAGCGATGTGTCCCTTGCATTCGGCGCCATGCCGTTGTTGGACAAGGTGTCGTGGCAGATCGCCCGTGGTGAGCGGGTGTGCATTATTGGCCGCAACGGTACTGGCAAGTCGAGCATGCTGCGCCTGGTCAAGGGCGATCAGAAGCCTGACGACGGCGATGTCTGGCGCGCTCCTGGGCTGAAGATTGGCGAGCTGCCGCAGGAACTGCCGGTGGCCGACGGTCGTACCGTGTTCGACGTAGTGGCCGAAGGCCTCGACGGTGTCGGCGCCTTGCTGGCCGAATATCACCACCTGAGCCAGAACATCCACAGCGATGCCGACCTGGAAAAGCTCATGCACGTCCAGCACGACCTGGAAGCGCGTGATGGCTGGCGTTTGCAGCAACTGGTCGACAGCACCCTGAGCCGTCTGCAACTGCCAGCCGACAAGACCCTGGCCGAGCTCTCCGGTGGCTGGCGCCGCCGCGTGCTGCTGGCCCAGGCGCTGGTCTCCGAGCCTGACCTGCTGCTGCTCGATGAACCGACCAACCACCTGGACATCGGGGCCATTGCCTGGCTGGAAGAGGCCCTCAGTGGCTTCGGCGGCGCCGTGCTGTTCATCACCCACGACCGTTCCTTCCTGCAAAACCTGGCCACGCGCATCCTCGAACTGGACCGCGGCGGCCTGATCGACTGGAACGGCGACTACGCCAGCTTCCTGGTGCACAAGGAAGCCGCGCTGGCCGCTGAAGAAACCGCCAACGCGCTGTTCGACAAGAAGCTGGCCCAGGAAGAAGTGTGGATCCGTCAGGGTATCAAGGCTCGGCGTACCCGTAACGAAGGCCGCGTGCGGGCCCTCAAGGCCCTGCGCGTTGAGCGTAGCGAGCGCCGTGAGCGTCAGGGCAAGGCCAATATCATGCTTGATGTTGCGGAGAAATCCGGCAAGCAGGTGATGGTCCTGGAAAACGTCAGCTTCAGCCATCCGGGTGGCCCGCAACTGGTCAAGGACTTCTCCATGGTCCTGCAGCGCGAGGACCGTATCGGTCTGCTCGGCGCCAACGGTACCGGCAAGACCACCTTGCTCAAGCTGATGCTTGGCGATCTCGAGCCTACCAGCGGTAAAGTCGAGTCCGGCACCCGTCTGGAAGTGGCATATTTCGACCAGCTGCGCCATCAGCTGGACCTGGAAAAGACCGTCATCGACAACTTGTCCGAAGGTCGCGACTTCATCGAGATCGACGGCCAGAACCGTCATGTCCTGAGCTACCTGGGTGACTTCCTGTTCAGCCCGCAGCGTGCCCGCACGCCGGTCAAGGCGCTGTCCGGTGGTGAGCGTGCGCGGTTGCTGCTGGCCAAACTGTTCAGCAAGCCGGCCAACCTGCTGGTGCTCGATGAGCCAACCAACGACCTCGACGTGGAAACCCTCGAGCTGCTCGAAGAAGTGCTGTCGGCGTTCAAGGGCACCGTGCTGATGGTCAGCCACGACCGGGCCTTCCTCGACAACGTGGTCACCAGCACCCTGGTCTTCGAGGGTGAGGGCAAGGTGCGCGAGTACGTCGGTGGTTACCAGGATTGGATTCGTCAGGGCGGTTCGCCAAAATTGCTGGGCGTTACCGAGAGCAAGTCGGGCAAGTCAGAGCTGAACACGGCGGTGGTTGAAGCTGTTGCTCCGGCTCCCGTTGCAGCACCGGCAGCCGAGGCGCCGAAGAAAAAGCTCAGCTACAAGCTGCAACGCGAGCTGGAAGCCTTGCCGGGCCAGATCGACGAACTGGAACAGAAGATGGCGGCGGTGCAGGAAGAAATTTCCGACCCGGCCTTCTACCAGCGCCCGATCGACCAGACCTCTGCCGTGCTGGCGCGTCTGGAGCAGATGCAGGCTGAACTGGATGTTCTGGTAGAGCGCTGGGCTGAACTCGACAGCTAAGGGGAGGGGCCCGGCGCAGGTTGCGCCGGGCTGCCCCAGTTACTCTTTTTTCAGCAGGCGTACGGCCAGCACATCACAGGGCGCGCCGTGCAGGACGTCGTTGGCGGTAGAGCCCAGCAGTAGCGCCAGGCCGTGGCGGCCGTGGCTGCCGACCACGATCAGGTCGCAAGCATTCTCCTTGGCCAATTGATGGATCTCCTGGCGGGGTTGGCCGTAGGTCAGATGCGAATCGCCGCGCTTGATCTCGGGATACTTGACGAACAGGCGGTCCATACGCTCTTTGGCCTGGTCGAACTGTTGTTGTTGCAGTTGGGACAGATCCATCGGCACATCGCCACCAAATGCCATGGCCATGGGCTCGACGATATGCACCAGAGAAACTTTGGTCTCGGTCGATGCGGCCAGTGTCATGGCGCGCTTGATGACCGGATCGCATTCTTCGGTCAGGTCGACGGCAACCAGTATGTGTTCGTAGGGCATGAGAGGCTCTCCTGACAGTCGCGATAGTTCAAGTATGGTCGTTTTCAGGCTGATCGCTCAGAACCTCGGCTAACCAGCTCATTTGCAAAGCTTTATGGGAACAACAGATATGACGGTCTGGGTAGTGGTGTCAATCCTTGCGCTGATTCTCAGCCCCTTGGCCTGGTTGCGTCCTTCGCGTAACCAGAGTGGCCGTATGGCCCTGCGTATGGAAGCCCGGCGTATGGGCTTGAACATGCAGCTGGCGCCTCAGCAGTGGCCGCACTGGCTGCCCAAAGAGCCGCCCAGCCCTTGTGCGCAATACGTGCGGCCGCGGCGCCAGGGCAGGGCAGACAGCTGGAGCTACTGGCAAACCACCCCGGGCACCTGGCTCAACCAATGGCGCGAACCCTGCACCGATCCTGTGCTTGCAGAACATTTTGCCCGCTTGCCGGAAAGCGTCTACAAGGTCGAAGCCGGCCCGCAGATGGTTGCCCTTTATTGGGGTGAACGAGGTGAAACGGCTGTATTGCAGGATATTGCCGCGGTGCTGAAAGCCCTGGCCTGATCACGCTCAATAAAAAGCCCGATATACGCATCGGGCAGGCGGGCCAGGCAGGCCGGTCTAAGTCTTGATTCCCTCCCAGTGTAGCGGGCCCTGCGCTACCCGACGTTTTTCCTGCCTTTTTTGTTCGCACTCAGCGTGTATTGATCCTGTGCATGAGTGTGTAAGCCTTTGTCCATTATCGTTGGCGTGAATGCTCATCGATCACCGAAGCCGGTGTTTGCCCACGATCAACAGAAAGTGACCGTAAAGTCGCGTTTTCACACCGCTTTCGGGCATTTGACAACGGCGATCTTTTCGTTGAATGTGTGCATACCCAAATCAAACGGGCGTATGAATTGAGCGTTTGTATTGTCAGAAGGCTCTTACAGAATCCCGACTATCGCGCTGACGGGTGTGCCTGGCGCAAGGATTCGGCAAATCACGGCCAGCGGCCGGCCGGGTCCTTCACCAGCGTTCGGCGTGTACAGTTCAGCTTCCATATCGTGGAGATCAGTTGATGATTTACGAAGGTAAAGCCATCACGGTTAAGGCTCTTGAAAGCGGCATCGTCGAACTGAAGTTCGACCTCAAGGGTGAGTCCGTCAACAAGTTCAACCGTCTTACCCTGAACGAATTGCGTCAGGCCGTAGACACCATCAAGGCCGACGCCTCGATCAAAGGCGTGATTGTCAGCAGTGGCAAGGACGTATTCATCGTCGGCGCGGATATCACTGAGTTTGTCGATAACTTCAAGCTGCCCGAGGCCGAACTGGTCGCCGGCAACCTGGAAGCCAACCGGATTTTCAGCGACTTCGAAGACCTGGCCGTGCCGACCGTTGCCGCGATCAACGGCATCGCCCTGGGCGGTGGTCTGGAAATGTGCCTGGCTGCCGACTTCCGCGTGATGTCCAGCAACGCCAAGATCGGCCTGCCGGAAGTCAAACTGGGTATCTATCCGGGCTTTGGCGGTACCGTGCGCCTGCCGCGCATCATCGGTGCCGATAACGCCATCGAGTGGATTGCCGCCGGCAAGGAAAACCGTGCTGAAGACGCCCTGAAAGTCGGCGCTGTCGATGCCGTGGTAGCCCCTGAGCTGCTGCAGGCCGCCGCACTGGACCTGATCAAGCGCGCCATCAGCGGCGAGTTCGATCACAAGGCCAAGCGTCAGCCGAAGCTTGAAAAGCTCAAGCTCAACGCCATCGAGCAGATGATGTCGTTCGAAACCGCCAAAGGTTTCGTTGCCGGTCAAGCAGGCCCGAACTATCCGGCGCCGGTTGAAGCGATCAAGAGCATTCAGAAGGCAGCCAACTTCGGCCGCGACAAGGCCCTGGAAGTCGAAGCCGCCGGCTTCGTCAAACTGGCCAAGACTTCGGTTGCCGAGAGCCTGATCGGCCTGTTCCTCAACGACCAGGAACTCAAGCGCAAAGCCAAGGCCCACGACGAAATCGCTCACGACGTGAAGCAGGCTGCCGTACTCGGCGCCGGTATCATGGGTGGCGGCATCGCCTACCAGTCGGCGGTCAAGGGCACCCCGATCCTGATGAAGGATATCAACGAAGGCGCCATTGCGCTGGGCTTGAACGAAGCTTCCAAGCTGCTCGGCAAGCGCGTTGAAAAAGGCCGTCTGACCCCGGCGAAAATGGCTGAAGCGCTGAACGCGATTCGCCCGACCCTGTCCTATGGCGACTTCGCCAACGTCGATATCGTCGTTGAAGCTGTGGTCGAGAACCCGAAGGTCAAGCAAGCGGTACTGGCTGAAGTGGAAGGCCAGGTGAAGGAAGACGCCATCCTCGCTTCCAACACCTCGACCATCTCCATCAACCTGCTGGCCAAGGCCCTCAAGCGTCCGGAAAACTTCGTCGGCATGCACTTCTTCAACCCGGTGCACATGATGCCGCTGGTCGAAGTCATCCGTGGTGAGAAGTCCAGCGATGTGGCGGTTGCCACCACCGTTGCCTACGCCAAGAAGATGGGCAAGAACCCGATCGTGGTCAACGATTGCCCGGGCTTTTTGGTCAACCGTGTACTGTTCCCGTACTTCGGCGGTTTCGCCAAGCTGGTCAGCGCCGGTGTCGACTTCGTGCGCATCGACAAGGTCATGGAAAAATTCGGCTGGCCGATGGGCCCGGCCTACCTGATGGACGTGGTCGGTATCGACACTGGCCACCACGGCCGTGACGTCATGGCCGAAGGCTTCCCGGACCGCATGAAGGACGACCGTCGTTCGGCCGTCGATGCGCTCTACGAAGCCAACCGCCTGGGCCAGAAGAACGGCAAGGGCTTCTACGCCTACGAGACCGACAAGCGCGGCAAGCCGAAGAAAGTCGCCGACGCGGCCGTCCTCGAAGTGCTCAAGCCTGTCGTCTACGAACAGCGTGAAGTCACTGACGAAGACATCATCAACTGGATGATGGTGCCGCTGTGCCTGGAAACCGTTCGTTGCCTGGAAGACGGTATCGTTGAAACCGCCGCCGAAGCCGACATGGGTCTGGTCTACGGTATCGGTTTCCCTCCGTTCCGCGGCGGTGCGCTGCGTTACATCGACTCGATCGGTGTAGCCGAATTCGTTGCCCTGGCAGACAAGTACGCCGATCTGGGTCCGCTGTATCACCCCACCGCGAAGCTGCGTGAAATGGCCAAAAACGGCCAGAGCTTCTTCGGTTAAGCGCCCAACGATAGAGAGCGAGAGAATATATGAGCCTGAATCCAAGAGACGTGGTGATTGTCGACTTCGGTCGCACGCCGATGGGCCGCTCCAAGGGTGGCATGCACCGCAATACCCGCGCCGAAGACATGTCCGCGCACCTGATCAGCAAGGTGCTGGAGCGCAACACCAAGGTCGACCCTAACGAAGTCGAGGACGTGATCTGGGGCTGCGTCAACCAGACCCTGGAGCAGGGCTGGAACATCGCCCGCATGGCGTCGTTGATGACCCAGATCCCTCACACTGCGGCCGGCCAGACCGTCAGCCGTCTGTGTGGCTCGTCCATGAGCGCCCTGCACACTGCGGCACAGGCGATCATGACCGGCAACGGTGACGTGTTCGTCGTCGGTGGCGTCGAGCACATGGGCCACGTCAGCATGATGCACGGTGTCGATCCGAACCCGCACATGTCGCTGTACGCCGCCAAGGCCTCGGGCATGATGGGCCTGACCGCTGAAATGCTCGGCAAGATGCACGGCATCAGCCGTGAGCAGCAGGACCTGTTCGGCCTGCGTTCGCACCAGCTCGCCCACAAGGCGACGGTCGAAGGCAAGTTCAAGGATGAAATCATCCCGATGCAGGGCTACGACGAGAACGGTTTCCTCAAGGTCTTCGACTACGACGAAACCATTCGCCCGGACACCACCCTGGAAAGCCTGGCGGCGCTGAAACCTGCTTTCAACCCTAAAGGCGGTACCGTGACTGCTGGTACGTCGTCGCAGATCACCGACGGTGCTTCGTGCATGATCGTGATGTCGGCGCAACGTGCTCAAGACCTGGGCATCCAGCCGCTGGCGGTAATCCGTTCCATGGCGGTAGCCGGTGTCGACCCGGCGATCATGGGCTACGGCCCGGTGCCTGCGACCCAGAAAGCGCTCAAGCGTGCTGGCCTGAGCATTGCCGATATCGACTTCTTCGAGCTCAACGAAGCTTTCGCCGCACAGGCCCTGCCAGTGCTGAAAGATCTGAAAGTGCTCGACAAGATGGATGAGAAGGTTAACCTGCACGGCGGCGCTATCGCCCTGGGTCATCCTTTCGGTTGCTCTGGTGCGCGGATTTCCGGCACTCTGCTCAACGTCATGAAGCAGAATGGCGGGACCTTCGGCGTTTCGACCATGTGTGTCGGCCTGGGCCAAGGTATCACCACCGTCTTCGAACGCGTTTAAGCGTTTCGCTGATGGAAACCGGGGCCTGGTGCCCCGGTTTTTGTTTTTGCAGGATTTTTTTTCAAGAGGGCGAGCAACATGCAGATACAACCAGGCGTATACCGGCATTACAAGGGGCCTGAGTATCGTGTGTTCGGTACGGCGCGCCATTCCGAAACCGAGGAGTGGGTGGTGTTCTACCAGGCCCTGTATGGCGAGTTCGGCCTCTGGGTTCGACCCCTTTCGATGTTTATGGAGTCGGTCGAGGTTGACGGCGAGCAAGTGCCGCGCTTTGCTTTGGTCAAGGCTGAAGCCGAGCTGTTTTCCCGGCCAGATGCCGAGGGTGGCTAACGCCTCGCGCTTGACCTCACTCTGTTGCCACTATATATAGCGGTGCCGCGTCAGGTACCTGCCGTGTTTTTATTTTCAGTATTCAGGAATTTTCCGATCCATGGGCAAATCGCTGGTCATTGTGGAATCCCCGGCTAAGGCCAAGACCATCAACAAGTACCTGGGCAGCCAGTACGTGGTGAAGTCGAGTATCGGCCATATCCGAGACCTGCCCACCAGCGGTTCGGCCAGCGCCAGCAAGGAGCCTGCCAAGCGCGGCAAGGCCGCTGCTGGCGAAGCGCCAGCCCTGTCGCCGAAAGAGAAGGCGCGCAAGCAACTGGTCGCGCGCATGGGAGTTGATCCGGACCACGGCTGGAAAGCCAAGTACGAGATCCTTCCGGGCAAGGAAAAGGTCATCGAAGAACTGCGTCGTCTGGCCAAAGATGCCGACACCATCTATCTCGCAACCGACTTGGATCGCGAGGGGGAAGCCATTGCCTGGCACCTGCGCGAAGCCATCGGTGGTGACGACAGCCGCTACAAGCGCGTGGTGTTCAACGAAATCACCAAGAAAGCCATCCAGGAAGCGTTCTCGCAGCCAGGCGAGCTGGATATCGATCGGGTCAATGCCCAGCAGGCGCGTCGCTTCCTCGACCGCGTGGTGGGGTACATGGTCTCGCCACTGCTGTGGTCGAAGATCGCCCGCGGCCTGTCTGCCGGTCGCGTGCAGTCGGTTGCGGTGAAACTGGTGGTTGAGCGTGAGCGCGAGATCCGCGCCTTCATCCCGGAAGAATACTGGGAAGTGCATGCTGATCTGGGTACCGCCAAGGACGCCAAGGTGCGTTTCGAAGTAGCGCGGGAGAAGGGCGAAGCTTTCAAACCGCTCAACGAAGCCCAGGCCATGGCGGCACTGGAGAAGCTCAAGTCTTCCAGTTACACCGTCGCCAAGCGTGAAGATCGTCCGACCAGCAGCAAACCGTCGGCGCCTTTCATTACCTCCACCCTGCAGCAGGCCGCGAGCAACCGTCTGGGCTTCGGGGTGAAGAAGACCATGATGATGGCCCAGCGTCTGTACGAAGCCGGCTACATCACTTATATGCGTACCGACTCGACCAACCTTTCGGTCGATGCGGTGGAAATGGCCCGCAGCTACATCGAAAGCGAGTTCGGCAAGAAGTACCTGCCTGAAGCGCCGATCGTCTACGGCAGCAAAGAGGGGGCCCAGGAGGCGCACGAAGCGATTCGTCCTTCCGACGTCAACACCCACCCGACCAAGCTCAGTGGCATGGAGCGTGATGCCGAGCGCCTGTACGAGCTGATCTGGCGCCAGTTCCTGGCCTGCCAGATGCCACCGGCGCAGTACCTGTCGACCACCGTCAGCGTCACCGCTGGCGACTTCGAGCTGCGCGCCAAGGGCCGTATCCTCAAGTTCGACGGTTACACCCGTGTGCTGCCGCAACAGAGCAAGCCGGGCGATGACGACGTGCTGCCGGAGATGAACCAGGGCGAAGTGCTCAAGCTGATCCAGCTCGACCCGAGCCAGCACTTCACCAAGCCGCCTGCGCGTTACTCCGAAGCCAGCCTGGTCAAGGAAATGGAAAAGCGCGGCATTGGCCGTCCTTCCACCTACGCAGCGATCATTTCGACCATTCAGGATCGCGGCTACGTGACCCTGCATAACCGTCGGTTCTATTCCGAGAAGATGGGCGACATCGTCACCGAGCGCCTGTCCGAGAGCTTCTCCAACCTGATGGACTACGGCTTCACTGCCGGCATGGAAGAGAATCTCGACGATGTGGCCCAGGGCGAGCGCGACTGGAAAAACGTGCTGGACGAGTTCTACGGCGATTTCAGCAACAAGCTGAAGCTGGCCGAGGATGGCGAGAAGGGCATGCGTGCCAACCAGCCGACCCTGACCAACATCGCGTGCAAGGATTGCGGGCGGCCGATGATGATTCGTACCGCGTCCACCGGCGTGTTCCTCGGCTGCTCGGGCTACAGCCTGCCGCCAAAAGAGCGCTGCAAGGCTACTGTGAACCTGGTGCCGGGCGATGAAATCGCGGCCGACGACGAGGGTGAATCGGAATCGCGCGTGCTGCTCAACAAGCACCGTTGCCCGATCTGCTCGACAGCGATGGATGCCTACCTGCTCGATGAGAAGCGCAAGCTGCACATCTGCGGTAACAACCCTGATTGCACCGGCTACGAGATCGAAGAAGGCAACTACCGCATCAAGGGCTACGAAGGGCCGAGCCTGGAGTGCGACAAGTGCGGTAGCGAAATGCAGCTCAAGACTGGTCGTTTCGGCAAGTTCTTCGGCTGCACCAACGCCGAGTGCAAGAACACCCGCAAGCTGCTCAAGAGCGGCGAGGCGGCGCCGCCGAAGATGGATGCGGTGAAGATGCCGGAGCTCAAGTGCGAGAAGGTCAACGATACCTATGTGCTGCGTGATGGTGCTTCGGGTCTGTTCCTGGCGGCCAGCCAGTTCCCGAAAAACCGCGAGACCCGTGCACCGCTGGTGATCGAGATCATTCCGCATAAAGACGAAATCGATCCGAAGTACCACTTCCTCTGCGAAGCGCCGAAGAAGGATCCTGATGGTCGTCCGGCCGTGATCCGCTACAGCCGCAAGACCAAGGAGCAGTACGTGCAGACCGAAGTGGATGGCAAGCCGACTGGCTGGCGCGCCTTCTATGACGGCAACGCCTGGAAGGTTGAAGACAAGCGCTGATCAATTTTTATTGATCTGATCGCGGGGCAAGCCCGCTCCCACAGGATTAATGGATCCCTGTGGGAGCGGGCTTGCCCCGCGATGCTTTTCAGGCCTGCAATGGTGTAAATTCACAGATCGCCTTGCAGCCTGTCGGAGGGCACCCAGATGGCCCAGGAACTTTACACCCGCACCAATCAGAAGATTTACTTTGCAGGCCTGGCCCTCGAAGCCATGGGCAGGGCACAGGAAAGCCGGGCCATGAATGCCCAGGCCTTGATTCAGGCTGAGCGTGAATCGGCGCTGTTCCACCTGTACGGGGCGCTGCTGGGCTTGTGTCACGAGATTGCCGGTTTTTACCGCTTGCCGCAGGCCGGTGCGCCACGTGCAGAGCTACTGCTGACCCGTGAGGTGCTGGAGGCGGTGGCGATTCCTGAGATGGCGGAGCTGGTCGAACTGGCTGAGCAGCGGGAAACCTGGCTGGCGCAACTGTTAAGCGCTTATGCCGATTTGTTCCGACCGCCGGTCGCGAAAAAAACGCCGAAAACTGACGTCACTCAACCGTTGATTCAGGCCGTGAGCCTTGATGAGCCTGAGGTAGCGCCACTTTCGCGGGAAGAGCTGGAGAGCTGGCGGCAGAATCTCAAGGGCCTGACCGTTCGTTTTCGCGAGGGCTTGAGTGAGTGCTGATTGGGGCGCTCGCTGGTACAATACCGGCCTTTCGTGGAGAACAGCCCCTTATGCCAACGTCCTTTCTAGAAATTGTCGAGTTGCCTGATGGCCGGATCGAGTTGCGCCGTGCCGAGGACGAAGGCTCCCTGGTAACCCTGGATTTCTCCGAGGACGCCAAGGCTTTCCTGCAAGGTCAGCACGTGGAAGTGGCCAAGGCCATGCTCAGTGTTGGCGTGCAGATGGCCGGCAAGCTGGTGGAAGGCGAAGTCGAGCGAGACGACGGGCCGCGCGTTCTGCATTGATCGTCATACAGGGCTTCCTCGTCCTGAGGAAGCCTGGCGAAACCAACCCCTGCGTATCCTGAGTATCAGCCGAGGCGGATGTTCAGGCTTTGTGCGTCTCCGGCACGTGCGGCGTTGCTCAGTTGCTGGCGGGCGCTGCTGCTGACCGTGCTCAGCCAGCTGACCACGGTATGGCTACGGCCCAGGCGCAGGGCTTCACAGGCCAGTTGCAGGGCGCTCTGGTTGCCGCGTGGTTGCAGTAGCAGAATGCGCTCGCGGTTCAGGCCAGCTTCGCGTAGCCATGCCTGGGTCAGGCTGGCCGGCGGGGCGATCAGGGTCAGCCAGCGCTCGTCCTGCTCTTCGCTCAGCTCGCTCAGTTCGCGCAACATGGGGGCCAGCAGGCTCTGGCAGTTGCCCAGCGCACCACGGAAAGACAGCTCGCTGAAAACCTGAGCTGCGCCAGGGTGCGGCGCAGGCTTGGCGGCTTTCAGTCCGGGCAGCACTGGCTGGGCCAGGAATGCTTCGAACAGGGGCAATTGTGCTTGCTGCGGTACGTTCTGTGACGCTGGGGGGAACTGCATGACGCCTCCTTTACCGGCGAATGACGCCGACACTCAAGCCCTCGATCACCAGTTCCTGGTCTTTCAGGTTGACTTCGATAGGGGCGAATTCGGGGTTTTCAGCAATCAGCCAGACTTTGCTGCCTTCGCGCTTGAAGCGCTTGACCGTTACCTCGTCACCCAGGCGGGCGACCACGATCTGGCCATTGCGGGCTTCGCGGCAGGTATGTACGGCGAGCAGGTCGCCATCGACGATGCCGACATCCTTCATGCTCATGCCGTGGACGCGCAACAGGTAGTCGGCCCGGGGGTGGAAGAAGGCCGGGTTGATGTTGCAGGATTCCTCGATGTGCTGCTGGGCAAGAATCGGTGCGCCGGCGGCGACACGGCCGATGATCGGCAAGCCGCTGTCTTCGGCCTTGGCTTCAAGACCGGGGATGCGGATGCCGCGCGAGGCGCCCGGGGTCATCTCGATTGCGCCCTTGCGGGCCAGGGCCTTGAGGTGTTCCTCGGCGGCATTCGGAGACTTGAAGCCCAGCTCCTGGGCGATTTCCGCGCGGGTGGGCGGGAAGCCGTTGTCTTCCAGGCAGCGCTTGATAAAAGCCAGAATCTCAGCTTGGCGTGGCGTCAGTTTTAGCATGTCTATCGCTCTGTCTTTTTATACAGTGACTGGGATTATATACAGTGGGTGGCAAGCTGCAAGCATCAGGCTGCAAGAAAACCCGGCGCCAGGTGCAGATGTCCTTGCAGCTTGCGGCCTGCAGCTGTGATTTAATACGTGACCGGGTAGGCACAAAACGGCTGCGCGGACTTGACAAATCACCGCTTTGAAACGTATGTTTCAAACAAGTGTTTGTCAGGCGGAGTAGTCATGGCCCAGTCGGAAACCGTTGAACGCATTCTCGATGCTGCCGAGCAGTTGTTCGCGGAAAAAGGTTTTGCCGAAACCTCATTACGGCTGATCACCAGCAAGGCCGGCGTCAACCTGGCGGCGGTGAACTACCATTTCGGTTCCAAGAAGGCCCTGATCCAGGCGGTCTTCTCGCGTTTCCTTGGTCCTTTCTGCACCAGCCTCGAGCGCGAGCTGGAGCGTCGTCAGGCCCGTCCTGAGCACAAGCCAAGCCTTGAAGAGCTGCTGGAAATGCTGGTCGAGCAGGCGCTGGTGGTACAGCCGCGCAGTGGCAACGACCTGTCGATCTTCATGCGCCTGCTGGGCCTGGCCTTCAGCCAGAGCCAGGGGCACTTGCGGCGTTACCTGGAGGACATGTACGGCAAGGTGTTCCGTCGTTACATGTTGCTGGTCAACGAGGCCGCACCGCGTATTCCGCCCATCGAGCTGTTCTGGCGTGTGCACTTCATGCTCGGTGCCGCAGCATTCAGCATGTCCGGGATCAAGGCACTGCGTGCCATTTCCGAAACCGATTTCGGCGTCAACACCTCGATCGAACAGGTCATGCGCCTGATGGTGCCGTTCCTCGCCGCCGGTATGCGTGCCGACAGCGGTGTCACTGACGAAGCCATGGCCGCTGCGCAGTTGCGGCCGCGCAGTAAATCCTCAAGCACCACGGTCACCGCCAAGGCCTGATGCCATGGCTGGGCGCGGCGAGCCGCATCGGCTAAGCTAGCGCCCATGCCCAGTCTCGATTTACTGCACATTTCCCTTGCCGATCAATGCCTCTATGGGTTTACCCAGGGGCAGTTGCGCCTGCGTCTGCCTGTGTCCACGGCATTGAAGGGTGCCGGCGAGCGCAATGGCTCCGGTTGCACGCCCCGTGGCTTGCATCAGGTCCGCGCAAAGATCGGCGCCGGATTGCCGCAAGGTGCGGTTCTACGCGGGCGGCGCTGGACCGGCGAAACCTGGACACCGACCCTGCATGCGCAGTATCCCGAACGTGACTGGATCCTCAGTCGTATCCTCTGGCTCAGCGGTTGCCAGCCGGGAGTCAATCGTCTGGGCCCGGTCGACACCTTCCGTCGCTACATTTATCTGCATGGCACGCCTGATTGCGAACCAATGGGTGTGCCGTTGTCCCATGGCTGTGTGCGCCTGCGCAATGCCGACCTGCTGCGCCTGTTCGATCAGGTGCCAGTGCATTGCCCGGTGCGAATCGAAGAAGCCGCGTGCCCCGAATGGGCCAGCGCGCCCCTGAACTGAAGGATCAATTATGAGTGCCAGCCTGCAAGGCTCCTTGATGGTGGACATCGCCGGTACCTGGCTGACCGCCGAAGATCGCCAGCTGTTGCGCCAGCCCGAAGTGGCCGGCCTGATCATCTTTGCCCGCAACATCGAAAGCCCGCGTCAGGTGCGTGAACTGACCGCTTCGATTCGCGCCATCCGCCCGGACCTGATTCTGGCGGTCGACCAGGAGGGTGGCCGGGTGCAGCGCCTGCGCCAGGGCTTTGTACGCTTGCCGGCGATGCGCGCGATTGCCGACAACGACAATGCCGAATACCTGGCCGAGCAGTGCGGCTGGCTGATGGCTACGGAAGTGCTGGCGGTTGGTCTGGACCTGAGTTTCGCCCCAGTGCTGGACCTTGATCACCAGCGCAGCGCCGTAGTCGGCAGCCGCGCGTTCGAAGGTGATCCGCAGCGTGCCACCGTGCTGGCCGGCGCCTTTATTCGCGGTATGAACGCCGCAGGCATGGCGGCATGCGGCAAGCACTTCCCCGGCCATGGCTGGGCCGAAGCTGATTCCCACGTCGCCATCCCGACTGACGAGCGTAGTCTGGAGCAGATTCGCGCCGTCGATCTGGTGCCGTTCGCGCGGCTCAGTGGCCAGCTGGCGGCGGTGATGCCGGCGCATGTGATCTATCCGCAGGTCGACAACCAGCCGGCGGGCTTCTCGCGCCGCTGGTTGCAGGACATCCTGCGCGGTGAGTTGGGCTTTGACGGGGTGATCTTCAGTGATGACCTGTCGATGGCCGGCGCGCATGTGGTGGGTGACGCGGCCAGTCGGATCGAGGCGGCGTTGAGCGCCGGGTGTGATATGGGCCTGGTGTGTAACGACCGGGCTGCCGCCGAGCTGGCACTGACAGCGGCGCAACGCCTGAAGGTCAAGCCTTCGCCACGTATCGCGCAGATGCGCGGGCAGGGCTTTGCGCGTACCGATTATCGCCAGCAGCCGCGTTGGCTGGAGGCGCTTGGGGCGCTCAAAGAGGCTCAACTGGTCGATTGAAACCAGTAGCCAATCGCCGGCAATGCCGGCTCCCACATGGATGCCAGCACCCCGTGGGAGCTGGCGTTGCCAGCGATGAACTCAACTGGTTTTCGACGCTTTGCGCTTGCCCGGCAATGGCGCAAACAACGCATCGATATCCTCGGCTGCCAAACGCCAATCTCCCGCCTGACGCCCATCCAGCACCCCTGCCGCCAATGCCGATTTCTCCTGCTGCAGCTGCTGGATCTTCTCTTCCACCGTGCCTCGGGTAATCAGCTTGTAGACAAATACCGGCTTCTCCTGACCGATACGATAAGCACGGTCGGTGGCCTGGTTTTCCGCTGCCGGGTTCCACCACGGGTCGTAGTGGATCACGGTATCGGCAGCGGTCAGGTTCAGGCCCACGCCACCGGCTTTGAGGCTGATGAGAAAAATCTGCAGGCGCCCGCTCTGGAAGTCCTGTACCGGTGCCCGGCGATCGCGGGTTTCACCCGTCAGCAGGGCGTAGGCGATGGCGCGCTGCTGCAGTTCTGCCTCGATCAGCCGCAACATGCTGGTGAACTGTGAGAACAGCAGCACGCGTCGCCCTTCGGCGAGCAGCTCCTCGAGCATTTCCATCAGGCTTGCCAGCTTGCCCGAGTGAGCACCGCGGGTGGTTGGCGCCTGGCTGTTGACCAGGCGCAGATCGCAGCAGACCTGGCGCAGTTTGAGCAAGGCTTCAAGGATGATGATCTGGCTGCGGGCTACGCCCTTGCGGGTGATCTCCGCGCGCACTTTCTGGTCCATGGCCAGGCGCATGGTCTCGTAGACATCGCGCTGCGCATCGCTGAGCTCGACCCAGTGGATCATCTCGGTCTTGGCCGGCAGTTCGGTAGCAACCTGTTCCTTGGTGCGCCGCAGCAGGAACGGCTTGATCCGCGCGTTGAGGTGCTGCAGGCGCTCATCGTTGCCCTGGCGCTCGATCGGTACCCGGTAGTCGCGATTGAAGGCCTTGGCGTCTCCCAGCCAGCCGGGCAGCAGGAAGTGAAACAGCGACCACAGTTCGCCCAGGTGGTTTTCCAGCGGCGTGCCGCTCAGGCACAGGCGTTGACGTGCTTCCAGCTGGCGCGCAGCCTGGGCGGCCTTGCTGCTCGGACTCTTGATGTACTGCGCCTCGTCGAGGATCAGTACATGCAGCACCAGGCCCTTGAAGTGCGCCAGGTCCTTGGGCAGCAGGGCATAGGTGGTCAGCAGCAGGTCGTAGTCCTGCAAGCGGTCAAAATGCTTGCGACGGCCAATGCCTTGCAAGGCCAGGACGCGCAGACCGGGAGCGAAGCGTGCCGCTTCGTCCTGCCAATTGGGGATCAGGCTGGTCGGCATCACCACCATGGCCGGGCGGGTCAGGCGTCCGGCATTCTTTTCCGTGAGCAGGTGAGCAAGCGTCTGCAGGGTCTTGCCCAGGCCCATGTCGTCGGCGAGGATGCCGCCCACTTCCAGTTCGCGCAGGGCTTGCATCCAGCTCAGACCTTCAAGCTGATAGGAACGCAGGGTGGCGTTGAGACCGTCTGGTGTGTGTGCCGGTTGCTGGCGGATGTCGCGCAGGCGTTCAGCCAGGTTGCGCACGCGGTCGCCGCCTTGCCAGCTCAACGGCAGCTCCTGCAGGGCATTGAGGCGAGTGGCGTCGGGAGTGGCCAGGCGCAGACTGGTTTCACCGGGTTCGCGCTGATAGAAATCGCCGAGGGTGGCCAGCACCGGTTTCAGTCGCCCGTAGGGCAGGGCAACCTGCAGCGGACGGCGGCCGCCGGTGTTGCCTGGAATCGTCACCAGAAGTTGCTCGTCCTCGCGACGCTTGGCCAGTTGCGTACTGTTGAGCAATTCCGGATGGGTACGTAGCAGATTGAGCAGGATCGGCAGCAGGCTCAGGCGCTCACCATCGACCACGATGCCCAGCTCCAGGTCGAACCAGTCCCGTTCCGGCGCTTCCTGGATGCGCGCATACCAGTCGTCCACCGGGGTCAGGTCGAAGGCGAAATCGTCGGCGAATTCGATCTGCCAGCCTTGCTCGCGCAGGGTCGGCAGTTCGCTCAGAACAAAGCGCAGCCAGGCGCTGTCGTTGGGCAGTTCGAAGGGGTCGCCGGCGCTTTCCGGCAAGGCTTTGCTCTGGCGTGTGGCGATCTTGAAACCCAGGCGCAGCAGGGTATCGCGCAAGTTGCGCTCGGCTGCGGGCTGACGCTGAATGCGCAAGGTCTGTTCGGCCTCGTGCTTGATGATGGCGATGTTCTTGGTGCCGCTGACGTACTCGCCAGCGTAACCAAAGGCCAAGGCTGCGCGATGCTGGATATGGCGCTGCATGCGCCCGTTGCGCGGTTCGAAGGCGCTGAATTCGATGCTGCCCAGCCACAACCGCGGTTGTGGCTGGAGGTTGTCAATCAGGTGCTCGGGCATTTTCAGGGCTTGCTGACCTTGAGCAGCAGGGCCAGGTGGCCGCCGTCAAGGAAGGTCAGTTCTCCGTTTTTCACCGTGCTGTTGCTCTGCTTGAGCTGTTCGCTCTGAATCACTGCGCCATTGCCATCGAACTGGTTGACCCAGAGGCTGGCCTCGACGCTGATGAAACGCTCTTCGTTGAGGTTCAGGTTGCCCTCGATCGGGAAGTGCCCGAACTGCTTTTTGCCGTCACTGATGGCGACAGTGCCGGCGTCCTGTGTCCAGGCCTTGTGCAGCAGCACGGTGTACTGGTTGTCGGCACTCAGCTTGGCTGCTTCGTCGGTCATGGCCGGTTGGCGCAGGTCGCCTTCGGCAATGGCCTGGGCGCCGTTGCTCCAGTCTTCCGGGGCGGACTGGCTGGTGATTGCCGGGACGGCGTTCTGCCGTACCAGGATCATTTCAACCTGATAAACGCCTTCAGCGAAAGCGGCTGGAGTAAACAACGCCAGCAGCAGGGTCAGGCAACGAATGGCACGCATGGATCTTCCTTCACGCAGATTGTGGGGTCAGGCGCTCGAACAGCGCTTCGAGGTTGTTGAAACGTTCTTCCGGGCGTTCCATCGGCACCATGAATTTGAACTGGGTGGCGCCTTCGAACTTGTAGCGCTTGGGTTGGCCCTGGATCAGCTTGATCAATACCAGCGGATCGACCGGGGTCTCGGCTTCGAACTCGATCTTGCCGCCGTTGGGGCCGGCATCGACTTTCTTGATGCCGAGTTTTTCCGCCTGCAGCTTGAGCAAGGTCAGGCGCACCAGGTTCTTGGTCGGCTCGGGCAGCAGGCCGAAGCGGTCGATCATCTCGACCTGCAGGTCCTTGAGGCCGTCTTCGTCCACCGCTGAGGCGATGCGTTTGTACAGGATCAGGCGGGCGTGGACGTCCGGCAGGTAGTCCTCGGGAATCAGTGCCGGTAGACGCAGGTTGATTTCCGGGCCGCCACCCAGCGGCTGATCGAGGTTCGGCTGGGTGCCCTTGCGGATGGCCTTGACCGCACGCTCGAGCATTTCCATGTACAGGGTGAAACCGACTGCCTGGATCTGCCCGCTCTGGCCTTCGCCGAGCAGTTCACCGGCACCGCGGATCTCAAGGTCGTTGGTGGCCAGGACGAAGCCTGCGCCCAGGTCTTGAGTATTGGCGATCGCTTCCAGACGCTTTTCGGCGTCCGGGGTGATCTGCTGGCGCGGCGGCGTGAGCAGGTAGGCGTAGGCCTGGTGGTGGCTACGGCCGACCCGGCCACGCAGTTGATGCAGCTGGGCCAGGCCGAACTTGTCGGCGCGCTCGATGATGATGGTGTTGGCGCTGGGTACGTCGATGCCGGTCTCGATGATGGTCGAGGCGATCAGCACGTTGAAGCGCTTGTGGTAGAAGTCGCTCATCACCTGTTCGAGTTCACGCTCGCGCATCTGCCCGTGGCCGATGCCGATACGTGCTTCGGGGACCAGTTCGGCAAGGTCGGCGGCGCATTTCTCGATGCTCTTCACATCGTTGTGCAGGTAATAGACCTGGCCGCCACGCAGCAGCTCGCGCAGCAAGGCTTCCTTGACCGTGCTCTTGTTCTGCTCCATGACGAAGGTGCGCACCGACAGCCGACGTGCCGGCGGAGTGGCGATGATCGACAGGTCGCGCATGCCGGCCACGGCCATGTTCAGGGTGCGCGGGATCGGCGTGGCGGTCAGGGTGAGGATGTCCACCTCGCTGCGCAGGGCCTTGAGCTGTTCTTTCTGGCGCACGCCAAAACGGTGCTCTTCGTCGATGATCACCAGGCCCAGGTCCTTGATCCTGACGTCGTCCTGCAGCAGCTTGTGGGTACCGATGACGATGTCGATCTTGCCTTCGGCCAGATCGGCAACGGCGGCGGCGACCTCCTTGGGCGACTTGAAGCGGCTCATCACTTCGACGGTCACCGGCCAGTCGGCAAAGCGGTCGCGGAAGCTGTTGTAGTGCTGCTGGGCGAGCAGGGTGGTCGGTACCAGGATGGCGACCTGACGCCCACCGTGCACGGCAATGAAGGCGGCGCGCATGGCCACTTCGGTCTTGCCGAAGCCGACGTCGCCGCAGACCAGGCGATCCATCGGTTTGGCCGCCAGCATGTCTTCGCGCACCGCTTCGATGGCGCTCTGTTGGTCCGGGGTTTCTTCGAACGGAAAGCCGGCGCTGAAGGTGGCGTAGTCCACCGACGGGTCGGCGAAGGCATAACCTTTGCGCGCCGCGCGACGGGCATAGATGTCGAGCAGTTCGGCGGCCACATCGCGCACCTGCTCGGCGGCCTTGCGCTTGGCTTTCTGCCAGGCTTCGGAACCCAGGCGGTGCAACGGTGCCAGGGCGTCGTCGCTGCCGGTGTAGCGAGCGATCAGGTGCAGGTTGGCCACCGGCACGTAGAGCTTGGCACCCTCGGCGTATTCGAGGGTGAGGAATTCGGCGGCCTGGTTGTCGATCTCCAGGGTTGCCAGACCCAGGTAGCGGCCCACGCCGTGATCAATATGCACCACCGGCGCGCCTTCGCGCAGCTCGGTAAGGTTTTTGATCACCGCGTCGTTGTTGGCGTCGCTGCGTTTGTCGCGGCGTCGGCGCTGCATGACCCGCTGACCGAACAGTGGGCTCTCGGCGATCAGGGCGATGGCCGGGTCGTCCAGCAGCAGACCTTCGTCCAGCGGTGCGATGGTGATTGCCAGGCGCTCTTTGCCCGCGACGAAGGCGTTCCAGCTATCGACGGTTTGCGGGCGCAGCTTCAGGCGTTCGAGCAGCTCCAGCAGTACTTCGCGACGGCCCGCCGACTCGGCGGTGAACAGCACGCGGCCAGAAAACTGGTCGAGAAAGCCCGACAGCGCTGCCAGGGGCTGGTTGGCTTTGGCTTCGATCGCCAGGTTCGGCAAGGTCCGGGCCGGGAAGCGCTCGCGGCCGACGCCGCTGTCGACGTCATCCTGGCTGACGACCACCCGCGGCCAGCTTTTCAGCCGGGCAAAGCAGTCTTCCACCGGCATGAACAGTTCGGCCGGTGGCAGCAGGGGGCGCGACGGATCGATGCGGCGCTCCTCGTAGCGGTTGCGCACATCGCTCCAGAAGTGCTCGGCGGCCTGTTCGGCGCCTGGCAGGGAAAACACCTGGGTGTCCTGCGGCAGGTAGTCGAACAGGGTCGAGGTGTCTTCGAAGAACAGCGGCAGGTAGTACTCGATACCGGCCGGGGTAATGCCGCTGGACAGGTCCTGGAAGATCGGGCAGCGGCGAAAATCGACGTCGAAACGCTCGCGAAAGCGTGCCTTGAAGCGGGTCACCGCCTCTTTCTGCAGCGGAAACTCGCGGGCGGGCAACAGCCGTACCGACTCGACCTTGTCGATCGAGCGCTGGGTTTCCGGGTCGAAGGTGCGCAAGGTCTCGATTTCGTCATCGAACAGGTCGATGCGGTACGGCAGTTTGCTGCCCATCGGGAACAGGTCGATCAGCGCGCCGCGCACGGCGAACTCGCCATGCTCGTACACCGTATCGACACAGCGGTAGCCGCTGGCTTCAAGGCGCGTGCGCATCTGTTCGACATCCAGCTTCTGGCCGATGTCCAGCACCAGGCTGCTACCGAGCAGGAAGCTGGTCGGTGCCAGGCGGTGCAGGGCGGTGGTGATCGGCACCACGAGAATGCCGTGATCAAGTTCCGGCAGCCGGTACAGGCTGGCGATCCGCTGGGAGATGATGTCCTGGTGCGGCGAGAACAGGTCGTAGGGCAGGGTTTCCCAGTCTGGGAAAGGCAGTACCGGCAGCTCCGGCGCAAAAAAGCGCAGCTCCTGCTCAAGCCGGTCAGCGCTCTGGCTGTCGGCGGTCAATAGCAGGGTAAAGCGCTTGGCGGCGCTGGCAGCCTCGGCAATCGCCAGGCTCAGGGCGGCACCCGGCAGGTTGCCCCAGGTTTGTTTGCCGGCAGTGGCCGGCAGGTGCGGTAGACGCAGAACAGGCACGGGAGGTCGAGCTCCAAGCGTTGCGACAAAGACGCCAATTGTACCGGTCAGAGGCCCGTGCTGTCAGGTTTGCACAGCCTAAATACATGTAGTGACCGAGTGGCGACAGGCGCTCATTGCTCGATGGGCTGCGGGGCGTCATAATGTAGCCCCTTTTTTCTGTCCCTACATGTGGAAGGTTCCCGTGACTCAGAAGCCCGACCAGTGTCTTGGTGAGTGGATTGATCGTGAAGCACTTGCAGAAGCGATGATCCCGCTTATCGGTCAGCTCTACCGCAATAACAATGTGGTGAGCTCGATCTATGGCCGCAGCCTGATCAACCGTTCGGTGATCTCGATCCTCAAAGCGCACCGCTTTGCTCGTCATCGCCAAACCGACGAAACCGAACTCTCTGTCCACGAGACATTCCCGCTGCTCAAAGCCATGAGCGAGCTGAAACTGGGCGCCGCTTCGGTCGACCTGGGCAAGCTGGCCAACAAATTCAAGCAGGAAGGCAACGGCCGCAGCGCCGAGCAGTTCGTGCGTGAAGAAATGGCTGACGTGGTTGGTCAGCAGAACGCTTCGGCGCGCAAAGGCACCGATGTTGTGCTGTACGGCTTCGGTCGTATCGGCCGCCTGCTGGCGCGCATCCTGATCGAAAAAACCGGTGGTGGCGACGGCCTGCGTCTGCGCGCCATCGTCGTGCGCAAAGGCGCCGAGAACGATCTGGTCAAGCGTGCCAGCCTGCTGCGTCGTGACTCGGTTCACGGCCCGTTCGATGGCACCATCACCATCGACGAAGCCAACAACACCATCACTGCCAACGGCAACCTGATCCAGGTTATCTACGCCAAGAGCCCGAGCGAAGTCGACTACACCCAGTACGGCATCGAAAACGCACTGATCGTCGATAACACCGGTGTATGGCGTGACGCCGACGGCCTGGGCCAGCACCTGGCCTGCCCGGGCGCTGCCCGTGTGATCCTCACCGCACCTGGCAAAGGCGCGCTGAAGAACATCGTCCACGGCATCAACCATGGCGATATCACTGCTGACGACAAGATCATCTCGGCAGCTTCGTGCACCACCAACGCCATCGTGCCGGTGCTCAAGGCTGTCAATGACAAGTACGGCATCGTCAACGGCCACGTCGAAACCGTTCACTCGTTCACCAACGACCAGAACCTGATCGACAACTTCCACAAGGGCAGCCGTCGTGGCCGTGCCGCGCCGCTGAACATGGTTATCACCGAGACCGGTGCCGCCACCGCAGCCGCCAAGGCGCTGCCAGTGCTCAAGGGCAAGCTGACCGGTAACGCGATTCGTGTTCCTACGCCGAACGTGTCGATGGCCATCCTCAACCTGAACCTGGAAAAGGCCACCAACCGCGAAGAAATCAACGAGTACCTGCGCCAGATGGCCATGCACTCGGATCTGCACAAGCAGATCGATTACGTCAGCTCCCAGGAAGTGGTATCCACCGACTTCGTCGGTTCGCGCCACGCCGGTGTGGTCGATGCCGAAGCCACCATCTGCAACGATAACCGTGTTGTCCTGTACGTCTGGTACGACAACGAATTCGGTTACAGCTGCCAGGTTGTGCGCGTGATGGAAGACATGGCCGGTGTAAACCCGCCAGCTTTCCCACGCTAAGCTTGGCTTGGTTGTGAAAGACGGGAACCTCAGGGTTCCCGTTTTTTTTGCCTGAATTTCCAGGAGGACGGATGCGCAACGTGTTACTGGTGGGTGTGCTGGTGAGTCTGTTGGGCTGTGGACAAGGCGACACGCTTGAGCGTATCAGCGGGCCGACCATGGGCAGCAGTTACACCGTGCAGTATGTACGCACGCCGCAGGGGCCGGCGCCGGAGCAGGTCAAGCGTGAGGTGGAAGCTATCCTTGAGGGCGTCGACAAGCGCTTCTCCACCTATCGCAGCGATTCGCTGACCGAGACGTTCAATCGTTTGCCCGCCAACAGCTGTCAGCCCATGCCTGCTGATGTGCTGGAGCTGGTGCGCGTTGGTGAGCAGCTGTCGCAACAGAGTGATGGCGCGTTTGACCTGACCGTGGAGCCGTTGCTCGATCTGTGGGGCTTCGGTCCGCAGTCGAGAATGGAAAAGGTACCCAGCGAACAGGCGTTGGCCAGCGCCCGCCAGCGTATCGGGCATGGGCATTTGCGCATAGTGGGTGAGCAGCTGTGCAAGGATGCGCCGGTGGAGGTGGACTTCAACAGTATCGCAGCCGGGCATGCAGTAGACCTGCTGGTTGAGCGCTTGCAAGCCTTGGGCGTCGCGGATTTGCTGGTCGAAGCCACGGGTGAGCTCAAGGCTGTGGGGCGAAAACCTGACGGCAGTCACTGGAAAGTGGCCGTGGAATTGCCCCGTGACGATCGCCAGATTGCCCAGCAAGTGCTGGCGGTGGATGGTTTTGGCGTATCGACCTCCGGTGACTATCGCAATTATTTCGAGGAGAATGGCCAGCGCTATTCGCACACCTTCGACGCGCGTCTGGGCAGGCCGGTGAAACACGACCTGGCGGCGGTGACGGTATTTGATCGTTCGACCTTGATGGCTGACGGGTACTCGACCTTGTTGTTGGTCCTTGGGCCGCAGCAGGGTTGGGACTTTGCACTCAAGCATCAGATCGCTGCGGTGTTCGTGACCCGGGTTGCCGACGGCTTCGTCTCTCGTAGCACCCCGGTGTTCGAGCAGGTGATCAGGCAATAGCAATGATCCTGATTGTGGGAGCTGGCCTTGCCAGCGATGCAGGCGGCGCGCAGTCACTGACTCGTGCCGATGCCATCGCCGGCAAGGCCGACTCCCACAGGGTTTGCACAAATGACATGTAGTGCAGAGAAAAATAGCCTACGACGCGACCAAGGGTTAATGTGCGCGGCGTTCAAGCTTGATTAGACTGCACCCGAATTTTTTCATGGCGCCGCTGGCGGCATGATCTAGCCCCGCTCGCCAATGTGGCGAGCGGGCCTGTTCTGAAGGAGTACGCATGGCTGTCTACAACTACGACGTAGTGGTGCTGGGTTCCGGCCCCGCAGGAGAAGGGGCGGCAATGAATGCTGCCAAAGCAGGACGCAAGGTGGCGATGGTCGATAGCCGTCGCCAGGTCGGCGGCAACTGCACCCACCTGGGCACCATCCCGTCCAAGGCCCTGCGTCACTCGGTGCGCCAGATCATGCAGTTCAACACCAACCCGATGTTCCGGGCCATTGGTGAACCGCGCTGGTTCTCGTTCCCGGACGTGCTTAAAAGCGCCGAGAAAGTGATTGCCAAGCAGGTCGCTTCACGCACCGGCTACTACGCCCGCAACCGTGTCGATGTGTTCTTCGGTACCGGCAGTTTTGCCGACGAGCAGACCATTGAAGTGGTCTGCGCCAACGGCGTGGTCGAAAAGCTGGTGGCCAAGCACATCATCATTGCCACCGGTTCGCGTCCGTACCGTCCGGCCGACATCGATTTCCATCACCCGCGGATCTACGATAGCGACACCATCCTCAGCCTCGGCCACACCCCGCGCAAACTGATCGTGTATGGCGCCGGCGTCATTGGTTGCGAATACGCTTCGATCTTCAGTGGCCTGGGTGTGCTGGTGGAACTGGTGGACAACCGTGGCCAGTTGCTGAGTTTCCTCGACTCGGAAATCTCCCAGGCGTTGAGCTACCACTTCAGCAACAACAACATCACGGTTCGCCACAACGAAGAGTACGAGCGTGTCGAAGGCCTGGACAACGGTGTGATCCTGCACCTGAAGTCGGGCAAGAAGATCAAGGCCGATGCCTTGCTCTGGTGCAACGGCCGTACCGGCAACACCGACAAGCTGGGTCTGGAAAACATCGGCATCAAGGTCAACAGCCGTGGCCAGATCGAAGTCGATGAGAACTACCGCACCCACGTGCCGAACATCTACGGTGCCGGTGACGTGATCGGCTGGCCGAGCCTGGCCAGTGCTGCGCACGACCAGGGCCGCTCGGCCGCTGGCAGCATCGTCGACAATGGCAGCTGGCGCTTCGTCAACGACGTGCCGACCGGCATCTACACCATTCCGGAGATCAGCTCGATCGGCAAGAACGAGCAGGAGCTGACCCAGGCCAAGGTACCTTACGAAGTCGGCAAGGCCTTCTTCAAAGGCATGGCGCGGGCGCAGATCGCCGGTGAGCCGCAAGGCATGCTGAAGATCCTGTTCCACCGCGAGACCCTGGAAATCCTCGGTGTGCACTGCTTCGGTTATCAGGCGTCGGAGATTGTCCACATCGGTCAGGCGATCATGGATCAGCCGGGTGAGCGCAACACCCTGAAGTACTTCGTCAACACCACCTTCAACTACCCGACCATGGCCGAAGCCTATCGGGTAGCGGCCTACGACGGTCTCAACCGGCTTTTTTGAGCGGCTCCGGCCGGTGGCCTGAGCCGGCCGGGGAGACCGATTTCAGCGATTCTCGAGGGTGGCGCTGGCCAAACCGGGAAAGTCTGTAATCAGGCTGTCTACGCCGAAGTCGGCGAGCCTGCGCATCAGCGCCGGCTCGTTGACTGTCCACACCGACACGTGCAAACCCTGGCGCTGGGCCTTGATCAGGCGCTCAGGGGTGCACAGTGTCCAGTTCAACGCCAGTAAGTTGCAGTCATAGTTCTGGGCGACCTTCAGCGGGTCGAGCCAGGCGTACTCGGCGACCAGTCCGCGAGAAATATCCGGCGTCAGCTCAAGGGCTGCCCCCAGCACTTCCCGAGAACTTGAGGTGATGGTGATTTTGTCGAGCAGGCCGTACTGCTGGGCCATTTCGCGAATGGCCAGCACCGTGGTCACGGCACGGGTGCGCGAGGCGCTCTTGACCTCCAGTTGCCAGTGCTCGAAGTCGCACTTCTCGAACAGCTCTTCAAGCCGTGGAATGGGGCAGGGCGATACCCAGCCCGGGCCACCTTCGCGTGCATCGTAAGTCACCAGGTTCGCCGCTTCGTGCTCGACCACCTTGCCGCGTCGGCCGGTGGTGCGCTTGAGGCTCGGGTCGTGAATGACCATCAGTTCGTTGTCAGCCGACAGGTGCAGGTCCAGTTCGCAGCGGCGCACGCCGTGCTTGAGACACTGCTGGAAGCTGGTCAGGGTGTTTTCGGGGGCTTCGCCCTTGGCGCCACGGTGGCCGTAAATCTGGGTCACGTTTGTTCCTTCAAGAAAGGGTGAGACTCAAGAAGCGCTCGGGGCGTTCTGTTCCAGTGCCTGACGTCGTTGTTGTGCCTGTCGTTGCAGGATGTAGCGAGCCAGCAGCTGGCGTTGGGCGTCGGTCATGTCGACGAACTCGGTACCGATTTCGTACAGACCGTCAGGCTGCTGATCGCAGTGGGTGACTCGGGCGCGCAGCAGCAAACCCAGGGCTTGCGGCATCAATACCATCTTCACCGCGACGCGGCTGCCAGCGGCGAGCGCTTGGGCCTGGTTGAACTCGATACCGCCTTCGGACAGCACTACCGCTTGTGGCGCGCTGAGCTGTCCGAGCAGTGTCTGCGCAACCACTGCGCTGAGCAGGTCGATACGTTTGTTCTGCGCCTTGAGGAAGGCGGCCAGGGTGCGATCCTTTTCGCTGAGCTGGCGCAGCAGGTGCTGGGACTCGAATTCGCTCAGGTGCAATTCGCTGAGCAGGTTGAAGAGTGGTGAATCATCTTGCAACAAGTCTGGGCCAAGGGCTTCAGTAGCACTCAGCGGGCTAATTTCCAGTGCGATCCTATCGTCGATACGGTAGTATTCGCGGCGATCTTCTTCATCTAATGTCGACATGGCGAACCCATGGTAGCGGCGGTGGTCTGAGTGTAAAGCTGCTATTCAAGCCCCGCCACAAGGACGTTCCTCTTTCATCCGAACAAGCCCCGACATGTTCAGACCTCTCTTCGTATTCATCGGCACGCGTTATACCCGTGCCAAGCGTCGCAACCACTTCGTCTCGTTCATTTCCCTGACCTCGATGATCGGCCTCGCCCTGGGCGTGGTGGTGATGATCGTGGTGTTGTCGGTCATGAACGGTTTCGATCACGAGATGCGCACCCGGGTATTGGGCATGGTGCCCCATGCCACCCTTGAAAGCGGACAGCCGATCAGCGACTGGCCCGCCCTTGCCAAGCAAGTAAAGCAGAACCCGCAGGTTATGGCGGTGGCACCCTTTACCCAGATGCAGGGCCTGCTGACCCATGACGGCAAGGTGCAGAAGGTGTTGCTCAACGGCATCGACCCGGCCCAGGAGCGGCAGGTCTCGATCATCGACAACTTCATTCGTGAAGGTAAGCTCGACGCCCTGGCGCCGGGTGAGTTCGGCATCATGATCGGTGACAAGGCGGCGGCCAAGCTGGGTGTCGGCATCGGCGACAAGCTGACGTTCGTCGCCCCGGAGGTCACTGTGACCCCCGCCGGCATGTTCCCGCGCATGAAGCGCTTTACCGTGGTCGGCATCTTCCATGTCGGTGCCGGTGAAATCGACGGCTACCTGGGGCTTACCAACCTGTCGGACCTGTCGCGTCTGCACCGCTGGAAAGCCGACCAGGTCCAGGGCCTGCGCCTGAAGTTCGACGACCTGTTCCAGGCGCCGCGCGCCGCCTGGGATATCGCCCAGAACCTGGGTGACCGCGAGTTCTATGCCCGCGACTGGACCCGCAGCCATGGCAACCTGTACCAGGCGATCCGCATGGAGAAGGCGATGATCGGCCTGCTGTTGTTGCTGATCGTGGCGGTGGCGGCGTTCAACATCATTTCCACCCTGGTGATGGTGGTCAACGACAAGAAGGGCGATATCGCCATCTTGCGTACCCTGGGTTCGACCCCGGGGCAGATCATGGCCATCTTCATGGTCCAGGGGACCGTGATCGGCGTGGTCGGTACCTTGATCGGCGGGGTGGTCGGCATCGCCGCGGCGCTGAATGTCAGCGCGGCAATCGCCGGGCTCGAGCGCCTGATCGGACACAAGTTCCTCAATGCCGACGTCTACTTCATCGACTACCTGCCGTCCCAGGTCATGGCCGAAGACGTGTGGATGGTCTGCGGTGCGGCATTGGTCCTGAGTTTCCTCGCCACCCTGTATCCGGCCTGGCGTGCGGCACGCACCCAGCCTGCGGAGGCGCTACGTTATGAGTGAGTTGGGCATGAGTAATAAAGCAGTGCTGAGTTGCCGCAACCTGGGCAAGTCCTACGAGGAAGGCCCGGAGAAGGTTCAGGTGTTGTCCGGTCTGCAACTGGAGTTGCACCCCGGAGAGCGGGTGGCCATCGTCGGCAGTTCGGGTTCGGGCAAGAGTACCTTGCTCAACCTGCTGGGCGGCCTCGACACCCCGACCGAGGGCAGCGTCTGGCTGGCCGGTGAAGAGCTGTCGGCCCTCGGTGAGCGTGCCCGTGGTCTGCTGCGCAACCGCGCGCTGGGCTTCGTCTACCAGTTCCATCACCTGCTGCCGGAATTCACCGCGCTGGAGAACGTGTGCATGCCGTTGCTGATCGGCCGCACCGCCATCCCCGAAGCGCGTGAGCGCGCCGAAGCGCTGCTCACGCGCGTTGGCCTGGCTCATCGCCTGGGCCACAAACCGGCCGAGCTGTCCGGTGGTGAGCGCCAGCGGGTAGCGATTGCCCGCGCCCTGGTCAACCGTCCGGGGTTGGTGATGCTCGATGAGCCGACCGGCAACCTCGACCACCACACCGCCCAAGGCATCCAGGACCTGATGCAGGAGCTGAGCAGCTCGTCGCAGACAGCCTTCCTGGTGGTCACCCATGACCTCAACCTGGCGCGGCAGATGGACCGTGTGCTGCGTCTGGACGACGGCCACCTGGTAGCGATCTGACCTGGCCGTGCAGGGTGCCCGCACACTTAGGCGGGCACCGTGTTTCTTTTCTTTACCTGGGTGCTTCCGTTCATGTTCAGACCCTTGTCTATTTTCATCGGCGCGCGCTACACCCGCGCCAAGCGCCGCAACCATTTCATCTCGTTCATTTCCATGACCTCGATGATCGGCCTGTCCCTGGGTGTGCTGGCGATGATCGTGGTGTTGTCGGTGATGAACGGTTTTCAGCGCGAAATGAGCGCGCGGATCCTCGGCATGGTGCCGCATGCCAGTATTCTCGGTGTGCAGCCATTGGCTGACTGGCGCCCGGCGGCCGAGGCTGCGCTGAAAGACCCGCAAGTGCTCGCTGTCGCGCCGCTGACCGAGATGGAGGGCATGCTTTCCTACAAGGGGGCGATGCAGCCGATCCAGGTCAGCGGTATCGATCCGGCCGAGGAGGGCAAGGTCTCGATCGTTGCCCAGCATATCGTCCAGGGCAGCTTGCAGGCGCTGGTACCGGGCGAATACGGAGTAGTGATCGGCGAGATCAGCGCCCGGCGTTTTCGGTTGAATGTCGGTGACAAACTGACCCTTATCGTGCCGGAAGTGAGCAGCGCTCCAGGCGGCATCACGCCGCGCATGCAGCGTCTGAATGTGGTCGGTGTGTTCAAGGTGGGGGCCGAGCTGGATGGCTCCATGGCCTATATCCATATGGCTGATGCAGCACAAATGCAGCGCTGGCAGCCGGGTCAGGTGCAGGGCGTGCGCCTCAAGCTCAAGGACCTGTACGCCGCGCCGCAGGTGTCCAAGGCCATCGCCGCAAGCCTGGGCGAGCAGTACCGTGCCGATGACTGGTCGCATACCCAGGGCAGCCTGTTCAGTGCCATGAAGATGGAAAAGACCATGATCGGCCTGTTGCTGCTGATGATCATCGCCGTGGCGGCGTTCAACATCATTGCCACGCTGATCATGGTGGTCAATGACAAGGGCGCGGACATCGCCATCCTGCGCACCATTGGCGCGACCCCGGCGCAGATCATGGGCACGTTCATGGTTCAGGGCACCTTGATCGGGATTGTCGGCACCTTGATCGGTGGCGTGCTGGGGGTGTTTGCCGCACTCAATGTCAGCCAGATTGTCGGCTGGCTGGAGCGGGTCAGCGGGCAACACATCTTTACCTCTGATGTGTACTTCATCAGCAGCCTGCCGTCGGAACTGCAATGGGGCGATGTGGCGCTGATCTGCAGTGCTGGCCTGGTGATGAGTTTTCTGGCGACCTTGTACCCGGCGTATCGGGCTTCGCAGGTAGAACCGGCGTACGCCTTGCGTTACGAGTGACCGCTGTTACGACCGCTTCGCGCTCGATCGCCGGCAACGCCAGCTCCCACAAGGGTTGCGTAGAGCGCGGGCTCTGTGGGAGCCGGCCTTGCCGGCGATTGCGGGCTACACCGCTGGCAAGTCAATCACAAACCGCGTCCAGCCCGCCGCCGACTCGGCACGAATACTCCCACCATGGGCCTGGACAATCGAACGGGTAATCGCCAGGCCCAGCCCCGCATGCTCGCTGCTGCCTTCGCGCCGCGCCGGATCGGCCCGGTAAAAACGGTCGAACAGGCGCGGTAGCAATGCCGGGTCTATGGGCTCGCCAGTATTGGCCACCTGCAGGCGCACCTGGTTATTTCCCACCTCGATACTCAAGCGAATCTCGCCCTGTGCCGGGGTAAAGCGCAAGGCGTTATCCAGCAGGTTGGACAGCGCCCGGCGCAGCATGTGCCGGTCACCTTCGAGGCTGGCCTGGCCTTCGCGGTGCAAAGTAATACCGGTTTCTTCGGCCAGCGGGGCGTAGTACTCCAGCAAGGCATCCGCCTCATCAGACAGGGCAAGGCGCTGGCGGCTGGGCATCAACAGACCGTGGTCGGCCTTGGCCAGATAGAGCATGTCGTTGACCAGCTGCGCCATCCACTGCAGCTCTTCAAGGTTGCTGTGCAAGGCTTCGCGGTATTCGTCCAGATCGCGTGGGCGGGTGAGGGTGACCTGGGTGTGCGTCAGCAGGTTCGACAGTGGCGTGCGCAATTCGTGGGCGATATCGGCAGAGAACGCCGACAAACGCTGAAAGGCATCATCCAGGCGCTCCAGCATGGCGTTGACGGTCTGTGCCAGTTCGGCCAGTTCGACCGGCATCTGGTTTTCAGGCAGGCGCGTGGTCAGCGAGCGCGCCGATACCTGTGAGGCGACCTCGCCCATGCGCCGCAATGGCCGCAAGCCGCTGCGCGCAGCCCAGGCGCCGAGCAGGGCGGTGGCCAGGGCGGAGAGGCCGACGGTCAGCCAGATCAGTTGCTGCATGCGTTGCAGGAAGTGCTGGTGGTGGGTGATGTCGAGAAACAGTGTCAGTTGTGCCGACTGTGGGTCGCCGTGCTGCAGATTGACGCACAGGCTGCGGTAGTCGCTACTGGTGCTGTGCACGGTGCTGATCCCGGGCACCTGAGGCGATTCGGGCAGGTTGGTCTGGCTGTCGAACCACACCCGGCCATCGCTGCCCCGCACGCGTACCGCGAGGTCGGCCTGATGGCTCAATTCGGTTTGCAGGGCCGGCAGGCGCGTAGCCAGGCTGGCCGGGTCGTGGACGCCTTCAAGCATCTGGCGCAACACCGACAGCCGACTCTCGAGCAGTTGCTGGTCCAGCTCGATGAAATGGCGTTCACTGGCGCGGCTGAACAACAGGCCCGCGGTCAACGATACCGCGGCCGTGCAAGCGGCAAACAACAGGGCCAGACGGCCACCCAGGGACAATCGGCGCATCAGGCAAGCCGCTCTTCAAGCACGTAGCCCATGCCGCGCACGGTATGGATCAGCTTGTGCTCGTGGCTGTCATCGATTTTCAGGCGCAGGCGGCGGATCGCCACTTCGATGACGTTGGTGTCGCTGTCGAAATTCATGTCCCAGACCTGAGAGGCAATCAGCGACTTGGGCAGTACCTCGCCTTGACGGCGTAACAGCAGTTCGAGCAGGGCGAACTCCTTGGCGGTCAGGTCGATGCGCTGGCCGTTGCGCTCGACCCGGCGGCGGATCAGGTCCAGGCGCAGGTCTGCAAGGCCCAGGCTGGTTTCCTGGGTCGGGCTGCTGCCGCGACGTAGCAGGCTGCGCACCCGTGCCAGCAACTCGGAGAAGGCAAACGGCTTGACCAGGTAATCATCGGCGCCCAGCTCCAGGCCATGCACGCGGTCTTCTACGGCATCGCGGGCGGTGAGGAACAGCACTGGCACCTCGCTGCCAGCTGCGCGTACGGCCTGGAGAATCTGCCAGCCATCGCGGCCGGGCAGCATCACATCGAGGATCAGCAGGTCGTAGTCGCCGGTCAGGGCCAGATGCTGGCCGGTATTGCCGTCGGCGGCCAGCTCCGTGGCAAATCCTGCTTCACTGAGGCCCTGGCTCAAGTACTGGCCGGTCTTGGTCTGGTCTTCGACGATCAACAGTTTCATCGGGGAGGCTCATGGACATGGGTTGCCGGCTGGTTATACCGCGCCGGAGGGGCCAGGTGGCCAAGCTGACAAAGTTGTAATGTTTTTGTCAGGTAGCTGCCAGCGCCGGTTTTCTACAGTGAAGCCTGATTCGTCGCAACCCTGGAGTGGGCCTGACATGAAACACCTTTTTTTCGCTGGCGCCCTGGCGCTATTCAGTCTGCCTGCACTGGCTTCTCCTGCGAATTCTTTTGCCTTTGGCGCGCCTGCAGCGGCTGCCAAGGCTGATCGTAGCGTGGAGATCATCATGGGCGACATGTACTACGCGCCACGCAGCTTGCAGGTCAAGGCCGGGGAAACCGTACGCTTCGTGCTGATCAACAAGGGCGCGGTGGCGCATGAGTTCAGCCTCGGCGACGCGGCCATGCATGCCAGGCATCAGCAGGAAATGATCGCCATGCAGGGGCAGATGGACCACGCGGCCATGGGGCACGGCAGCATGCAGCACGGTGCAATGATGAAGCATGACGACCCCAATACGGTGATGGTTGCCCCCGGCAAGCGTGCCGAGCTGACCTGGACCTTCACTCAGGCCACCCCCATCGAGTTCGCCTGCAATGTGCCGGGCCACTATCAGGCGGGTATGGTTGGGGAGCTGATCATCGGCCAATAACAGCCGATTGCCCTTTGCATGGCACAAACCGATAAACTAGGCACATTTCGTCCTTCAGGTTTGAGTCATGCATCCCGCCGCCGAACATTCCCCGCTGGGCAAGTCCAGCGAATACATCGCCACTTACACGCCATCGCTGCTGTTCCCGATTCCTCGCGCAGCCAAATGGGCCGAGCTGGGCGTCAGTGCCGAAACGCTGCCGTGGCAAGGTGTGGATTTCTGGAACTGCTTCGAGCTGTCCTGGTTGCTGCCGTCGGGCAAGCCGGTGGTGGCGATCGGCGAGTTCGCGATTCCCGCCGATTCGCCGAACATCATCGAGTCCAAGTCGTTCAAACTGTACCTGAACTCCCTGAATCAGACCGTGTTCGAAACACCGGCAGCGTTGCAGGCGTGCCTGGCAAAAGATCTCTCGGCCGCAGCCGGCAAGCCAGTGGTCGTGCAGATTCGTAGTCTGGCCGAAGTCGAAGGGCAGGGGGTGGTTGCCTTGCCGGGCGTGTGCATTGACGGCCTGGACGTCAGCATCAGCAACTACGAGCAACCGCAACCTGAGTTGCTGAGCTGTGACGCCACCCGCATCGTTGAAGAAACCTTGCACAGCCATTTGCTCAAATCCAACTGCCCGGTCACTGGTCAGCCGGATTGGGGTAGCGTTACTGTGCACTACCGTGGGGCCGCGCTGGATCACGCGAGCCTGCTGACCTACCTGATCAGCTTCCGCCAGCATGCCGATTTCCATGAACAGTGCGTGGAGCGCATTTACCTGGACCTCAAGCGTTTGCTCAACCCTGAGTTTCTGACGGTCTATGCCCGTTATGTGCGTCGCGGCGGGCTGGATATCAACCCGTACCGCAGCACCGAAACCGTGACATTGCCGAACCTGCGCCTGGTTCGGCAGTAACGAAAAAGCCCCGTTCGATGACGGGGCTTTTTATTTGAATGGGGTCAGATACCCATACTGTGCAAGCTTACGGCCAGGCGGCGCAAGATACCGGTCAGGCTGGGGTGGTTGGCTTCGAAGGTTTCGACCGCCAGGTTGACGCTATCGACCAGGTCGTTGTCCGGAACGGTGGCTTCCAGTTCAAGCTTGGCCTCGATTTGCCGCATCAGCTCATGCAGGTGTTCGCGCTCTTCTTCTGAAAGCGGTGGGTTTTGCTCCAGTTGCTCGCGCAGCTCGTTGAGTTGCTGTTGCAGTTCGCGGGCAGGCATGGGTGATCTCCCTCTATGAATAGGCACAGTCATGGACCCCGGTAGCGGGTGAAAGGTCCATACCTTGTCTACTAGAGTAATCCACTGCGCAACGCTTTGCATGACCGGGATCAACGGCCCTGTGTCAGGGTTTTTCACCCTTGAGGCGGCGCTGGGTAATGTCGGCCAGGCAGTCGCTCAGCGCTTCGAGATGATCGATCACCGAGTGTACGCCCAGGGCGAACAATTGCAGCGTCGCCTTGCCGCGTTTGCGTTCCTGTTCCTGCGGGCTGAGCGCTTGCCACTGCTGGCTGTCGACCGCGCAGAGCGAGCCGCAGGTGGCAAGGCCGATAGTCCACAGGCCGGCATTGAGCCCCGACTGCAGCAGACGTGGCTCACCGCTGACCAGCACGCAGCCTTCAAGGGTGTGGGTCTTGAGCGTCATTAACGCCTGCCAGCAGGCGTCCGGCGCAGGCCATGGCGCCGGCGCCTGATATTGCGCTTTGATCCAGGCTGGTAGTGGCCTGCCAAAGTGTTCGGCGTCGGCGCTGCTCAACTCGTCAATCCAGGCACAGGGCACCTGTTGCTGATTCAGCCAGTCGAGTGTCCGCAGCGCGCCGGGGGTGGGTTGCGGTTTCGCAGTGCCGCCCGCTTCGACGAGGCAGCCGCGCAGGCCAAACAGCAGAGCGGTGAAGGCGGGGGCGTCTGGCATGGCAACATCCCTGAAATAGCCTGCACACTACGCGCGCTGTATTACACCTTGGTTACGCCATCAGCGCACAGTTGTTCACAAAATCATGACCTTGTTTATGTCAGGCTGTTTATCAGTGGAAGACCCTTTATACTTGTTTCCTTTTTTAGCGTAGGACACGTAGTGTCTTATGCAGTGACTGTCGAGGAGTAACTCTATGCGTAGGATCGGTACAGGCGTGATCAATCGGATGACCCGGGCCTGTGTCTGTGCCAGCCTGCTGCTGGCGCCAATGGGCGCAGCCCAGGCGGCAACCGAGGAAGATCCGTGGGAGAGCATCAACCGGCCGATCTTTACCTTCAACGACACCCTCGACACCTACGCGCTCAAGCCGCTGGCCAAGGGATACCAGGCGGTCACCCCGCAGTTCCTGGAAGATGGCATTCACAATATGTTCCTCAACCTGGGCGACGTGACCAACCTGGCCAACAACATCCTGCAGCTCAAGCCGCATGCCGCCGGGGTCGACACCGCACGCCTGATCGTCAACACCACCTTCGGTCTGGGCGGTTTCTTCGATGTTGGCACCAAGATGGGCCTGCAGCGTAATGATGAGGACTTCGGTCAGACTTTGGGTTACTGGGGTGTAGGCAGTGGTCCTTACGTGATGCTGCCATTGCTCGGCCCAAGCACCGTGCGTGACGCTATCGGCAAATACCCGGACACTTACACCGAACCCTACCGCTACATCGATCACGTGCCGACCCGCAACAGCGCGATTGCCGTGGATGTCGTCGACACCCGCGCCAGCCTGCTGTCGGCGGAAAAGCTGATCCGCGGCGACAAATACGTGTTCATTCGCAATGCTTATCTGCAGAACCGCGAATTCAAGGTCAAGGATGGCGAAGTCAAAGACGACTTCTAATCCGCACAGCAACGAAACAGGCGGCCCTTGGGCCGCCTTTTTCATGCCGGCGATTCAGCGCATGCTGACAACGCAATGCTTCCATTAGGTTGCAGTGAAAGGGGTTTTTATAACTCTTGGTGATTTGCCCGGCAAAGAGCAGCCGCGAGCATCGGCGTACCCTTGAAACCCCCAGCGGATGGGAGTACCGTCTGCGCCTTACAGGGCACCTCTGCAAGTTGCCGGACAGCCTGTCTTGTCCTACAACTCATATAAGAGTGGCTAGAAGCGAATCCAGTACGTGTGCTCATGCCTTGTCGAGCCGCCTACGCCAACCTAATTCTGGCGCCGTTTGCCCACATGCAGAAAACCAGTGCCACGCTGCTGATAATCGATGACGACGACGTCGTACGTGCCAGTCTTGCCGCCTACCTTGAAGACAGTGGTTTCAGTGTCCTGCAAGCGAGTAATGGCTTGCAGGGCCTGCAGGTCTTCGAACAGGAACAGCCTGATCTCGTGATCTGCGATCTGCGCATGCCGCAAATGGGCGGTCTGGAGCTGATTCGCCAGGTGACCGAGCGCGCGCCCGAATTGCCGGTGATCGTGGTCTCCGGTGCCGGGGTCATGAACGATGCAGTAGAGGCGTTGCGCCTGGGTGCTGCAGACTACCTGATCAAGCCTTTGGAAGACCTTGCGGTGTTGGAGCATTCGGTGCGCCGTGCGCTGGATCGCGCTCGCCTGGTGCTGGAGAACCAGCGTTACCGGGAAAAGCTCGAAACCGCCAACCGCGAACTGGAGGCCAGCCTGCACCTGTTGCAGGAGGATCAGACCGCCGGGCGCCAGGTGCAGATGAACATGCTGCCGGAAAGTCCCTGGGTGGCCGACGAGCTGTCGTTCGAGCACCAGATCATTCCGTCGCTGTACCTGTCGGGCGATTTTGCCGACTATTTCCGCGTCGACGAGCGACGCATCGCCTTCTACCTGGCGGACGTTTCCGGTCATGGCGCTTCATCGGCGTTCGTCACGGTGTTGCTGAAGTTCATGACCACCCGGCTGCTGTTTGAATTCAAACGCAATTCCAGGCTGCGCGATTTCAAGCCCTCGGAAGTGCTTGGCCACATCAACCGCGGCCTGATCAACTGCAAGCTGGGCAAGCATGTGACCATGGTTGGCGGGGTGATTGATGAAGACACCGGGCTGATGACCTACAGCATTGGTGGCCACTTGCCGTTGCCGGTGCTGTATACCCCGGGCCAGAGCCGTTATCTGGAGGGCCGCGGGTTGCCGGTCGGACTGTTTGAAGAGGCGACCTACCAGGATCATGTCCTGGAGTTGCCACCACAGTTCAGCCTGACCTTGCTCTCTGATGGCATTCTGGACCTTTTGCCTGGCGGTACACTCAAAGATAAAGAGGCGGCCTTGCCTGAAATCGTCAAGGCCGCGGGTGGTAGCCTGGATGGGCTGCGCCAACGATTCGGATTGGCTACGCTTGGGGAGATGCCGGATGATATCGCCCTATTGGTGTTGAGCAGGAACCTTCAATGAGTACGGGAAGAATCCAGTTCGCCGAACAGAGCGGCACCTTCGTTCTGAAGTTTGTCGGCGAAGTGCGCCTGACCTTGTGTTCAGCGCTGGATGCGACTATTGAAAAGATCTTCACGGCGCTGAATTTCTCGGCGATCGTCATTGATCTGACTGAAACCGAAAGCATCGACAGTACCACCTTGGGCTTGCTGGCCAAGCTCTCGATCCTGTCGCGCCAGAAGGTCGGGCTGTTGCCGACAGTGGTGACCACCAACCCGGACATCTCGCGGTTGTTGCAATCGATGGGCTTCGACCAGGTGTTCAACATCGTTGATCGGCCGATTCCATGCCCCGAGTGCCTGACCGACCTGCCTTCCCAGGACCAGAACGAAGACGTGGTGCGCTCAAAGGTACTGGAGGCGCACAAGATCCTCATGGGCCTGAACGATTCCAATCGCGAAGCCTTCCACGACCTGGTCAACGCCCTCGAGCGTACCTGATCCGGTACTCAGGCGCCTTGCGGCGCCTGCACTAACTGACTAATCCGTTGTCCTGGGTGGAAACTCGGTCGGCGCCGCACCGTTGGCGTTGAGCTGGAAAATCCGCTGGGGTTGCCCCTGTTCATTGAAAAACACCTGGCCCAGGCCTGCGCTGTTCCACAGTCGCTCGCCGGCTTTGCTGTGGCTCGGTGTGCGGGGGATTACCTCCATCTGACGGCGTTTGGTAAACCAGTTGAGCGGTGAGCGGGGCGAATACAGCCAACGGTTGAGACGGTCGAAGGTGTCCAGCAGGCGTCGCGGGAATTCGTTCTTGATGCCACTGCTGGTGATCTGCCACAGGTGCGGACTGCGCTGGCGATGACGGATCAGTACTTCGTAGACGAACGAATAGTGCACATCGCCGGAGAGAACCACGTAATGCCCTGGCGTACGCGAGTGTCGGAAGATGTTCAGGATTACCTGCGCCGCACCACGATGGGCCATCCAGTTTTCCGCATCGACCAGCAGGGGATAGCCCAGCCAGCTGAACACCCGTTGCACGGTCTCAATCAACTTGACGCCGAAGATCGGCGCAGGCGACACGATGATGGCTGAGGGGTGATCGAGCAGGGCCTGTTGCAGCTCGCTCAGGGCTTCCCAGTCGAGCAGACCGGACGGCTTGTTGAAGTTGCTTTCGCTGCGCCAGCGACGAGTACGGGTGTCGAGGACCAGCAGCGGCGGGTCGCTTGGCAGTACGAACTGCCAGCCCTGAAAGCGCAGCACTTCATCGATCAGCTCATCCTGTAACGCGGCATCCAGGCGCTGGTCGGTCAGGGCGCTATGGCTCAGTACCTGGCATTTGTGCACCAGCGCGCGGCAGCTATCGGGGTCATTGCCCCAGCCCTGGCACAGCAGGTAGGCCAGCAAGGCATTGCCAATGATGCGCCTGGAAAAGGGATGGCCGTAGGCGGTTTCTTCCCACTGCGCAGACAGGTTCCAGTCGTCGGTGATGTCGTGATCGTCGAAGATCATCAGGCTAGGCACATGGGCCAATACCCGGGCGACGCCGCCCAGACCGCTGGCAAACGCGCCGATCAGCTGTTGTTCCTGACGGTAGCGGTCCTGACGCTGAACGGTAAGCCCGGATGGCATTTGCGGGTCGATCAGCGACCAGGGTACCGGCGACCAGACCAGCAGGTACATGGCCATGACCTCGGCAAAGGTCACCAGGTGATTATCGGCATTGCTGCTGGTGAAGATCGGCTTGCGCGCGCCGCCGAAGAAGCGCTCACGCAGGGTTTCATTGCTTTCCAGCGCCGGTAGCAGATCTGCGCGGTGGTAATAACTGGCCGGGTGCTGGTAGAGCGCAGTGCCGTTATCGACCACCGCTCCCTGCAGCGCCTCGTCAAACAATCCCAGGCGTTCGATCAGTGCATGTATCGCGCGCAGCATCGGCCCGGCGACATCGTCGGCGTAGACCTGGTCGCCGCTCATCATCAACAGGGCGGGGCGAGCCTTGGGGTCGGTGCATTCCATCAGCAGGCGATCGGCGCAGAGCAGGCCGTCGGCGGCCGGATGATGAGGCTTGCGGCAAGAGCCGTGAAGCAGCTGTTCAAGGCGCGAATGCAGGACAAAGCTGGGTTGCCGGGCGCCGTCGTAGAGCAGGTGTGGCGCCCATTGGGCGACGCCCTTAGCACCGTTGCCGGTTTGCAGGAGCAGGTCATAGTCGATCTGCACATCGCAGGGCAGAGGGCTGTCGAGGCGGATGTCGATCAGGTGCACGAATGCCTGGCGGCCAATGGCGATGACCTGGCAATCGAGGTCGGGCGTGATGCCCGGGCAGTGCAGTGACAGGGTCGGGTGCAACACTTGCGAGCCGACCAGCCAGAACACCATTCGCGTAGGTTCCAGGCGGCGCAGCACAGGGCCGGCCAATACTGCGGGCAATGCGGAAGGTTCAGGCATCAACATCTCTGGAAGCGCAATAGAAAGCATCGCGGGTCAAGCCCGCTCCTACTGTGGGAGCAGGCTTGACCCGCGATGAGGCCTCAAGGCCGCAAAAAAGCAAGGATACTCAGCATTCCCCGCCTCAGTGGCAAATGCGGTTTTGTATCAAGCCTTTGCTGCGAGCAGCGCCTCAAGCTTCTCCTGATCCCGAGCGAACTGGCGAATGCCCTCGGCCAGTTTCTCGGTGGCCATGGCATCTTCGTTCGAGGCCCAGCGGAACTGTGCTTCGCTCAGTTGCTGACGGGCTTCGCCGGCGTTGCCCGGCCTGAGGATACGTGGCAGCTCGCCCTGGTCATCGCTCAGCTGCTGTAGCAGCTCGGGGCTGATGGTCAGGCGGTCGCAGCCCGCCAGTTGTTCGATCTGGCCGATATTGCGGAAGCTCGCCCCCATGACCACGGTGTTGTAACCGTTGGCCTTGTAGTAGTTGTAAATCCGCGTGACCGATTGCACGCCCGGGTCTTCAGCGCCGACGTACTCCTTGCCGGTGGATTTTTTGTACCAGTCGTAGATACGGCCTACGAACGGCGAAATCAGGAATACCCCCGCGTCAGCACAGGCCTGGGCCTGGGCAAAGGAGAACAGCAGGGTCAGGTTGGTCTGGATGCCTTCCTTCTCCAGCACTTCGGCGGCGCGGATGCCTTCCCAGGTCGAGGCAAGTTTGATCAGCACGCGATCGCGACCGATACCGGCTTGTTCATAGAGCGCGATCAGTTGCCGGGCCTTGGCCAGCAGCGCGGGTTGGTCGAAGGACAGGCGCGCATCGACCTCGGTGGAGATACGCCCCGGAATCACCTTGAGAATGCCGGCACCCACCGCTACGGCAAAGGCGTCACAGGCAAGACCGACATCGCCTTTGCTGTGTTCGACCGATTGCTTGAGCAACTCGGCATAACCGGGCATGGCCGCAGCCTTGAGCAGCAGGGAAGGGTTGGTGGTGGCGTCGACCGGTTTCAGGCGGCTGATGGCATCGATATCACCGGTGTCGGCAACTACAGTGGTGAACTGCTTGAGTTGTTCCAGCTTGGAGGTCATGGGCGTGCTCTGTCCTGTGCGATGGATCGACATTACCCGAGCGCTGCCAGCCGCTCAAGGGCTGGCTGGCAAGCAGGGCGAAGGGATAAACCTTCGAGTGTCCAGGCGCGCACAGGTTCCGGAACTAGCGGCCCTGTAGCAACTCACCGGCCTGATCGAGCAGGGCCAGCGGATCCTTGCTCTTGTGGATGTCCACCGAAAGCAACTGACGGAACTTGCGCGCCCCCGGGAAGCCCTGGCCGAGGCCGAGGATGTGGCGGGTGACATGGTGCATGGCGCCGCCGGCAGCCAGGTGTGCAGCGATGTAAGGGCGCAGCTTGGCCAGTGCTTCACTGCGGCTGATTACCGGCGCCTGGCTGCCGAACAATTGCTGGTCGACCTCGGCCAGCACATAGGGGTTGTGGTACGCCTCGCGTCCGAGCATCACCCCATCGAACGTCTGCAGGTGTTCCTGGCACTCGGCCAGGGTCTTGATGCCACCGTTGAGGATGATCTCCAGCTCCGGGAAATCCGCCTTCAACTGCGCAGCTACGTCGTAACGCAGAGGTGGAATCTCGCGGTTCTCCTTTGGCGACAAACCTTCAAGGATCGCGATGCGTGCGTGTACGGTAAAACTGCGGCAACCGGCATCACGCACCTGGCCGACGAAATCGCACAGCTGGGCGTAACTGTCGCGGCCATTGATGCCGATACGGTGTTTGACCGTCACCGGGATCTGCACCGCATCCTGCATTGCTTTGACACAATCGCCGACCAGCGCTGGATGGCCCATCAGACAGGCGCCGATCATGTTGTTCTGCACCCGGTCGCTCGGGCAGCCGACGTTGAGGTTGACCTCATCGTAGCCGGCGTCCTGGGCCAGCTTGGCGCACGCGGCGAGATCCGCCGGCACGCTGCCGCCCAGTTGCAAGGCAAGCGGATGCTCGGCTTCGTCATGACGCAGGAAACGCTCGGCATCGCCGTGCAGGAGGGCGCCGGTGGTGACCATTTCGGTGTAGAGCAGGGCGTTACTGGAAAGTAGGCGTAGGAAGAAGCGGCAATGGCGATCAGTCCAGTCCATCATCGGCGCAACAGAAAACCTCCTGACTACCGGATTCACTGGGTTTACCAGGTTTTCTGCTTGTTGTGTCTGCATCTACATATTTCTCATTTGCTACTGTTTATCATTATCACTGGGTTTGCATGTTCTCGAAACCGGTGCTGCCGCACACATTCGCATCATGCAAAAAGGCGACACAGTTTATCAGGAAAGCCAGGCGCTCGACCGTAAGACAATGGCCCTGCAGTTATGTGCCTGGGGTGATCATGGGCGTCCGCCATGCCTCGATCGCTGATGGCGAGCAGCAGGTTCCAAGCAAGCCGGTATCGTTCGGGGTCGCCTTCATTTAGACTGAAGGCTCTACACTGAGATTACCGATGCAACTAGTGATAGGATAAGTAGCATTACACCTGCACTTTCGGCTATTGATTGAGGCTTGTGAGCTTGAGCGCGACATTCGCAAATGTAAGCTGAAAAATACTAATGCAGCACGGATTTAATTTAGGGTTTTTTTATGTCTGCTCAACGTCACGATGTTTCTGACACACCGTTGGTGACAGTAATCATCGCTTCTTACAATCACGCGCGCTATATAGAAAAGAGCGTAAATAGCGTCATCAACCAAACCTACTCCAATATCGAGTTGCTTGTCATCGATGATGGTTCAACGGATGAGAGCCCGGCGATTCTGAAGCAGCTCCAGGAAAAGCATGGTTTTGATTTACGCTTTCAGGCCAACAAGGGTTTGGCGGCTACGCTTAATGACGCAATTGAGCGTGCAAGAGGCGAGTTAATTGTCCCGTTCGGGTCCGACGACATCATGGTTGCCCATCGTATCGCCACGCAAGTGGAGTACATGAAAGGCAAACCTGAAGTGGGTATTTGTTCAGCCAATATCGAGACCATTGACCAGGATGGTCGGGTTATGGGCCCACGCGAGCAGCGTAAGCGGAATCTGCCCTTCCGCCGTCTGGATTTTGACGATCTTTTTCTAGACCGCAAGCCCGGGCCAATGGCTGCGACGTTGATGCTGCGACGTGAAGCCCTGGATAAAGTCGGTGGCTTTAATGCGAACATTCGGCTGGAGGACGTGTATATCGAGTTGGCGATTGCTCGTGCCGGTTACTTCATCGACGTGCTTGGCGAGGTGCTGGCGCAATACCGTGATCATCCGACCAACACCTTCAAGAATGGCCGGTTCATGGTGGATAACGTACTGAAAACGTATGAGGTGTTCCGTGATCACCCGCAGTACGAGAAAGTGTGCATGAACTTCCGGAACTCCATGGTGCTCAAGTACGCCAACCGCGACAAGACGCTGACTCGGGAGATCCTGGCGGAAATCCCGGTCAAGTACTGGAACAAGAAAACCTTGCGCGGTATCTGGAGGCTGATCAGCTCTTGACTGCTCGATTGCGCGTCCAGTGGATCAGCGATTGGCCATAGACCATGGCCAGTGGCAGCCAGATCAGAAACCAATGTTCTTTGGGGCGTGACATGAAGGCGCTGCCTTCGGTCAGGCCCGCAGCAAAGCCGAAGACAAGCCAGGTCGCCGCGAGGGTGACAGCGGGTTGCTTGCGGTAGATCCAGCTGAAGTACATCGCCAGGCCATACAGCGTCATCCACAAGGCCAACCCCAGGATGCCGCCCGCGTACAACACGCCCAGTTCAATGTTGTGCGGATCGGCGAGGGTTCTTTTCATGCCTGGAATGATCACCGTCATGGGTGAGTCGTAGCCATGGCCCAGCCATGGATGCTCGCTGATCTGGCGCAGCGACTCCATCCAGATGGCAGGGCGGTAGGATACGCCGCGCTGGGTGATGGCTTCGGGATGAATCAGCACAAGACTGAGAATGCCAACAGCTACCACCCCTATGGCAATCATGCTGCGTCTGCGGTCGCCGACGATCATGAGCCACCCAAGGGCTGCCGCTAGTCCCACCAAAGGCGTCCGTGAGCCGGTAGCGATGATCGCTACGCCCAGTACCGCCAGGCAGATAATCGGCAGAGGGCTCAACGCGTTACGTGCCTGGAACCATGACCCCAGCCAGAACGCGGCGAATGCGCCGAATACATGGGCGGTGAGCAAGGGATTATAGAGCGCGCCATAACCGCTTAAACGGTTATCCAGTTCGGGCATTTTGAAGAACATGAAGTAGATCAGCGACAGGCCTGCCGCCAATGCGGCGAAGATAGACGCCAGGCGCGTGCACTTTTCCAGTTGCGCTGGGGTGCGCAGAGCGATGATGCCCGCAGATAACAGCAGCATTGCGATATACAACGGTCGTTTGACCAGGCTGCCCGTTGAATTTTCCGTGTCAGACCAGGCAATGCTCAGGAGGGTGTACGCACTGAAGACCAGGAAGGCCAGAAACAGCGGGTTGCTGGTCAGGGGTTTGAGTAATCGCGGCTGCAGGATCAATGCCAGGAGGGTGGGAAAGGCCAGGAAAATGTAAAAGAGCTTGTGGTACATCGCTCGTTCCCCAGCCCAGAACATCCCTGTGAGGATGACCAGCCAGCCAATCGGCAATACGTAGCTATTGATCATGTTCCCCAGGCGTTGGGCCTTGGTGTCTATCGGTACATCAATCGACATCTCGCGTGCTCTTCCTAATCAATGCCATATTTGTATGTCCTGCGTGGTATTAATTCTGAAACTCTTGGACACCATGAAAGATCGCCTCCTTGCTGAATAAGGGCGGCACAGCAGCCCATGGCCACGGTTCAAGTGGCTGAAGAAATTGTGGGCAGGGGCTGGCAGGAAAATAGCATCAATCGATCATGGGTGCCACGCTGGAGTGGCATCAGGCTTACGGCTTTGGCAGTGATTCGCAGGTACAGCCGGACCACATGGGATAGTCGACTCGGTGTGATGGTCGATGAATCAGGGCGGCAAGCTCGGGAGCTCTGCCGCGGCGTCAGAATGCCAGCTTATAACCGATCATCAGCAGCATGCCAGCCAGGCACGGACGCAGGACGCTGTCGGAAATGCGTCCGGTCAGGTGGCTGCCCAGGTAGATGCCCGGCAGCGAACCCAGCAGCAGGTAACCCAGCAGCGACCAATCCATATTGCCCATGCTGGCGTGGCCCAGGCCGGCGACCAGGGTCAAGGGTACCGCGTGTGCGATCTCGGTGCCGACCAGGCGGCGGGTGACCAGGTAGGGGTAGAGCAGGAACAGGGCTACAGTACCCAGAGCGCCAGCACCGATGGAGGTCAGCGAAACCATGACGCCGAGTATGACGCCGGTGATTACGGTCAGCAGGTTGAGGCTGGTGCCGCTCAGGTGATAGCGGTCGCCTGCGTGTTTGCTGGCGAATGCTTGCAGTTTGCTTTTGAACAGGATGGCCAGGGCGGTGAGTACCAGGACCACGGCCAGGCCTTGCTTGATCACAGCGTTAGCAGCCTGGGTGTCGGTGTCCAAGGTGCTGAGGAACCACAGGGTTGCAGCAGCGGCAGGGACGCTGCCCAGGGTCAGCCAGCCGGTGATTTTCCAGTCGATGTTTTTGTTCTTGCTGTGGACCCAGACGCCGCTGGCTTTGGTAATGGCGGCGTACAGCAGGTCAGTGCCCACTGCGGTGGCCGGGCTGATGCCGAACCAGAGCAGGATCGGGGTCATCAATGAACCGCCGCCGACGCCGGTCATGCCGACGATGAAACCTACGATGAGGCCTGCAATGGTGAAGCCGAATGAACCTACATCCATAATTTACCTAAACGCCCAACGTGCCCGTGATCGGATGGCAGCCAGCATAAAGGTTTTTTTATAGCGAAATAGACTAGTTCGTTATTAGGTTATAACTGGGGTTTTCTAAGGCAGCCCTGTGGGAGCGGGCTTGCCCCGCGATGAGGCCTCTGATCGCTCCGCTTTTTTTGAGCATATCCATTGACGGTGGTGGCGCTGAGTCACCTTTCCGCCCTTACGGCGGGTTACTTTGGCAAACGCCCCAAAGTAACGCAAAGGTCTCGCCCCACCAGGGGCCCTACGCTGCGCTTCGGGTCCCTTCGCTCCGGTGCCGCTACGGGGCATTGCGAGCTACGAGTTGCAAGCAACTCTACGCTTCGCAACTTCGGCTACGCCGCAGGCGCTGCGCGCTAGCCCCTCCACGACACCTCCACTCAGCCCTACTGGTTAACGGGGCGGGTGGATCAAGATCAAGAGCACAATTCGCTTCGCTCTTGCTTTGGGTGCGCCCATCACCGATCCGTCATTACCACCATCACCTGTGCATCACCCCCATCTTCACTTTCCGACAGGTAGATGTGGCCAACATTGCTGTTGAAATAAGCGGTTTCCTGCGCGCCGATACTCACTGCCTCACCGGTTTCGAACTCAATTCTTACCCGGCCACTGAGCACCAGGGCAAACTCCTGCCCAGGGTGGCGAATGAATTCGTCGAACTGCTGCCGCTCACGCGCAATGATCCGCGCAAACATCGGTGTCATCAGGCGCTCGGGAAACTCGCCGGCAATCAGGTGATAGTCATAGGTTCCGGTGCTGTAACCCGGCACGGTAGGTAGCGAGTGGACCACCACGGTGGTAGATGCCGGTGCGTCTTTCATTTCGGATGAGCGAAACAATTGGGCGATGTCGACATTCAGCGCCCGCGCCGCCGCAGCAAGCTTTTCATAGCTCACCGATACCTGCGCCAACTCCATTTTCGACAAGGTCGAGACCGGCACCCCGGAGCGTTCCGACAACTGCTTGAGAGTCAGTTGCTGGCTCTTGCGCACAGTCCGCAGGCGGGCGCCGACTTCGGTGCGGTCGATCGGGGGCTGCGCGCCAGGGCGGTCGGCAGCAGGGGAGCGGTCACTCATCAAGAATCTCGGTCAGGTATCACGGACAGGCATCTTACCGTGGCCGCTTGCGTATTCTGAAATTCTCATATATTAGAATTCTCATAAGTGATAATTTCTGATTCCCTCATCAGGCAATGGCAAGGTTATGACGCAGATATTCGACAGCGTGATCATTGGCGCCGGTATTGCGGGTGCTTCCCTGGGTTACCGGTTGGCAGAGCAGCAAAGCGTGCTCCTGCTGGAGCGTGAGCCGCAACCTGGCTACCACTCCACCGGGCGTTCGGCGGCGATGTTCATGGAGGCTTATGGCACCCCGCAGATTCAGGCGTTGACCCGGGCCAGCCGCGCTTTTTACCAATCACCTCCGACAGGGTTCTGTGAGCATCGGTTGCTGGAGCCGCGAGGGTGTCTGTATGTCGCCAGTCTTGAGCAACAGGCGCTGCTCGCCAGCAGTTATGCGCAGAACCTGGCCAATGGCACCGAAGTGCGCCTGCTCGACCCCGAGGCTGCTGTGGCTATGGTGCCGAGCCTGAAGGGCGAAGCCATTGCAGGCGCGTTTCATGAGCCGGGGGCCATGGACCTTGATGTACACGCTCTGCACCAGGGCTTCCTGCGTGGCTTTCGTCAGGCCGGCGGCGAGCTGCGCTGCAATGCCGAGCTGGTTGAGGGGGCCTTTGCCGAAGGTCTCTGGCAGTTGCACCTGGCCGACGGCAGCGTGCTCCAGGCTCGTCAGTTGGTCAACGCGGCAGGGGCCTGGGCGGATCGGATTGCGACAATGTGCGGGGTACAGCCCGTTGGCCTGCAACCTTGCCGACGCAGCGCCTTTACCTTCGATGGGCCACAAGACCAGGCGTTTGCACAGTGGCCAGCGGTGATCGGGGTGGATGAGAGTTTCTATTTCAAACCCGATGCCGGGCAGTTGCTCGGCTCACCGGCCAATGCCGATCCGGTCGAAGCTCAGGATGTGATGCCTGAAGAGCTGGATGTGGCCACCGGCATCTACAACATCGAAGCACTGACCACACTGACGATCCGCCGCCCCAGTCATACCTGGGCCGGGCTGCGTTCATTCGTCGCCGATGGCGATCTGGTCATTGGACGCGACCCGCACAATCCGGCGTTTTTCTGGCTGGCTGCCCAGGGCGGCTATGGCATCCAGTCGGCGGCCGGTGTTTCGCAGCTGGCCTGTGCGCTGCTGCTGGATCAAGCACTTCCCGCTTCCTTGCACCGCGAAGGTGTCGAGCCGCAACGCTTGTCACCGGCGCGTTTTCGTTAATCCCTCAAAGGACATTGCCATGAGCTCGACTATCCAGCGTATTCCCAGCCACCTGCCGTTCCCGTTTTCCAAGGCCGTCAAGGTCGGGGGCTTTTTGTTTCTCTCCGGCCAGGTGCCGATGACTGCCTCAGGCGAAGTGGTGCGTGGTGACATTCAGACCCAGACCCAAGCCACGCTTGAGCGTATCGGTGAAACCCTGGCCGAGTGCGGCGCAGGGTTCGACCAGGTGGTCAAGGCTACGGTGTGGCTGTCCGACATGACGCATTTCGCCGGGTTCAACGAGGTCTACAAAAGTTTCTTCGCCAATGGCTATCCGGTGCGCTCGACCGTGAGCGCCGGCCTTGCCCTGGGTGTGGATGTGGAGATCGAAGTACAGGCCTGGATCGGTCACGACTGAGGTCGCACACGCCTGCGTGGTACTGGAAAAAACAACAAGGCCTGACCAGGGCCATAGATGCCAGAGGGTTCGAGATGAAAGAGCAGCTGAAAATTGCAGGCGCCTTTATCGGCGTTATCGTGGGTGCAGGTTTCGCCTCAGGGCGGGAGTTATTGCTGTTCTTTGTCAACTTTGGCCTCTGGGGACTGCTCGGCACCCTGGTCAGTGCGGCGCTCTTCACCTTTCTCGGCATGGCCCTGGCAGGTCTGGGCAACCGTCTGCAGGCCGCTTCGCACAAGGATGTGGTGTATGCCATCTGCGGGCGCTACCTGGGTCTGTTTGTCGACTTGCTGATCACCTTCTTCATGTTCGGGGTGACGGTGGTGATGCTCGCCGGTGGCGGCGCCTTGCTCGAACAGCAGTTCGGTATCCCGGCACTCACCGGCAGTGTGCTGGTGACCCTGTTGGTGGTGGCGGTAGTCTGTCTGGATATCCAGAAGGTCATCGTGTTGATCGGTGCCGTCACGCCTTTCCTGATCCTGGCGGCAACGGCTATCGCGTTGTACGCGGTGTTCACCCGCGACCTGAGTTTCACCGCCCTGGACCAGGTCGCCAGCCAGCAGGAAGCGGGTGCCAGCCATTGGTTGCTCGGGGCCTTCCTGTATGTGTCGTACAACGTTGTGGCCGGCGCGCCGATGCTGGCGATCCTCGGCGGTTCGGCACGTCTGGAGAAGACTGCGATCTGGGGTGGGATCCTCGGTGGGGCGGGGCTTGGTGGCCTGATGCTGGTGATGAGCGCAGGCTTGCTCTCACGCCTGGATACAGTGGCTGATCTGCCGATGCCGATGCTGTCGATTGCCAGCGAAATTTCCCCGGTGCTGGGTGTGATCATGTGCGTGATCATCTTCGGCATGATCGTCAACACCGCAGTGGGCATGCACTATTCGTTTCTGGCGCGGCTGCTGCCGGCGGGTACCCGCAGCTTTCGCCTGGGCGCTGTGGTGACGGGCGTGGCGGCGTTTATCTGTAGCCTGATCGGCTTTATCAGCCTGGTCGGCCAGGTTTATCCGTTCTTCGGTTACCTGGGCTTTGTGGTGATGCTGGCGGTGCTGATCGGCTGGGTGCGGATGGGCAGGGTCAAGCGCGCCGTGGCGGTGTAGTAGCAGGCACCTGGCGAGGGCATTGCGCCCTCGCCAGGCCAGCGGGTCAGATCTTGAAGCTGTCGACCAGTTGTTTCAAACGACCGGCCTGTTGGGCCAGGGCATCGCAATGACGCAGGGTGTCATTGAGGTTGGCCACGCCTTGCTGGTTCAACACATTGATCTGGGTGATGTCCAGGTTCAGGCTTTCGACCACGGCAGTCTGTTCCTCGGTTGCCGCCGCCACCGACTGGTTCATGCCGTCGATCTCGCCGATACGCTGGGTGACGCTGCTCAGGCGTTCACCGGCCTGGTTGGCAACCATCACGCTTTCCTCGCTCGACACCTGGCTGGCGTTCATGTTGTGCACCGCCTCGCGCGAACCGACCTGCAGGGTGGTGATCATCTTGTGGATCTCTTCGGCCGATTCCTGGGTACGGTGCGCCAGGTTGCGCACTTCGTCGGCGACCACCGCAAAACCGCGACCGGCTTCGCCGGCACGGGCGGCCTCGATGGCGGCGTTCAGGGCCAGCAGGTTGGTCTGCTGGGAAATACCTTTGATCACATCGAGGATCTGCCCGATGTCGTCGGTGCTGGCGTTGAGGGTTTCGATCTGCTCGCAGGATTCGCTGATCTTCTGCGACAGCGCAGTCATCGCCGAGATGGTTTCTTCCACCACCTGGCGGCCGTCGTTGGCCTGTTCGCTGGCACCGCTGGCGTGCTGCGAAGCATCGGCGGCGTTGCGGGCGATTTCCTGGGTGGCGGCGCCCAGTTCGTTGATCGCTGCAGCCACGCTGTTGGTGCGCATGCTTTGCTCTTCGGAGCCGATGATCGAGGCATTGGACGCGCTCATTACCCGTTCCGACAGATCGTGTACCTGACGGGTAGCCGAGGACACTTCGGCAATCGAGGCGTGAATACGCTCAACGAACTGGTTGAAAGCGCCGGCCAGTTCGCCGAATTCGTCCTTGTTCTCCACCGCCAGGCGGCGAGTCAGGTCGCCTTCTCCCTGGGCGATGTCCTGCATGGCGCGACCCATGGTGGTCAGCGGACGCATCAATACCGGAATCAGCAAGCTGAGCAGGCCGGCGATGGCCGCCACGGCGATGAGCATGGCGATGATGGCCGAAGTACGGAACTGACTGAGAGGGGCGTAGGCCTTGTCCTTGTCGATCGACAAACCGATGTACCAGTCGGCCGATGGCAGACCGCTGACCTGGGCGAAGGAGATGATGCGCTCCTGACCACCGAGGGTCGCGTCATGAATGCCCGGGGCCACCTGCAGGTTGCTGCCTGGATAGATGTCCTTGAGGTTTTTCATCACCTGGTCTTTGTCCGGGCTGACGATCACCTGGCCATTGCGGTCGACCAGGAAGGCATGACCGATACCGCCAAAGTCCACGGCGTTGATGATGTCGACCAGGGACGCCAGGCTCAGGTCGCCACCGACCACGCCGAGCAGTTCACCGTTGGTTTTGCTCTTGACCGGCATGCCAATGGTCACCACCAGGCCACCGACCGCAGCCATGTAGGGCGGGGTCAGCATGGTCTGGTTGGCGGCGACCGCGGCGGTGTACCAGGGACGCTGGCGCGGGTCGTAGCCGTCAGGCATCTTCGCATCCGGGCGCTGGGTGAACACACCGTTGGCCTGGCCGACGTAGGTGAACTGGAAGTTGTTGGTGAATGAAGGTTGGTCGACCAGTCCCGGGAAATCGGCATTGGCGCCTTGGTGGGCAACGTCCTGGGCGAGGTTTTCCAGCACCAGAATCCGGCCGCTCATCCAGTTCTGCACGCTGCTGGCGGTCAGTGCGCCAGCTTGCTTGACCGACGACTCGATGTTTTGCCGGATAGTGTTGCGTTGCAGGTAGTCGTTGTAGAGGGTGAACAAAGCAAATGCCAGAACCACGACGCCGCAGGCGCACAGCAGGATCTTGTGGCGAAATTTCAGGTTCATGTTCCGATACCTTGTGCCAGTAAGGAGGAGTGCCGAGCGGTGCTTTTGGCCAATGCTCGTACCTATCCAGACGGCTATCGGCCGCAACGCTGAAAAATTGAAAGGCAGATTGCCGCAGGGGCTGACAGGATTTTCCTACCCAAGGCTTTGGTCTGCGGCTTGGGGCGTTAAATGCCGAGGTGTCTGACCAGTTCCTGCGCGGCCTTTTGCAGTGGCTGGTTGTGACGCCAGAAAGCATGCACCGGCAACTGCAGTTCGTTGCGGGTGTTCTTGAAGTCCAGGCGCAGCAGACGCCCGGCCTCAAGCAGCGGGGCTACCCGTGACAGGGGAAAATCACCCCAGCCCAGACCTGCTTCGACCATTTCCAGGGCCATGCCCAGGCTGTCGGTGCGCCAGTGCGCCTTGCCGATCAGGGCGCGGGTGTCAGTGATTGGCAGGTCGCGACTGGCCACCAGAATCTGGCGGACATTGACCAGGTCTTCGAGGTAGGCGATCTGCCGCGGCTGGCGTTGCAGGGCAGGGTGGTGCGGCGAGATGGTCGCCACCAGCGACTCCATGCCGATGTTCTGGAAGCGTTGCTGCGGATCGACCGCCAATCCGGCAAAGGCCAGGCACAGGCTGACTCGACCGCTGTGCAGCAATTGCAGGGCCTCCTCCTGAGGGGCGCTGAGCACCTCGACCTCCAGCAGTGGATAGCGTTCGCTGATGGTCTTGATCGCCGTCAGCAGCGGGCCGTGGTCGATGTCCGGTACCACACTGATGGCCAGGGTGCTTTCCAGTCCCTGGGACAATTCCAGGGCATGCACCTGTAACTGCCCCAGTTGCGCCGCGATCATCCGCGCATGGGGTTCCAGCGCCAGGGCCAGGGCGGTGGGCCGGGTTTCCCGGTGGGTGCGTTCGAACAGGGCGTAGCCCAGTTCGGCCTCAAGGTTGCCGACTGCCATGCTCACGGCCGAAGGCACGCGGCCCAGGGCGCGGGCGGCGGCAGAGAAGGATCCGCGGTCAAGTACGGCGAGAAACAGTTCGATGTTGTCGCTGGAAAAATTCAATTGGGCAATCTCCTGTCAGTCAATCTGATAGCTGCTGACTTTTTCTGTCAAGAAGATTGACGCATTCTTGCGCGCCTCTGCCGCCTGGACGGGCGGCGTCTGTTGATGCAATCGAGGTAGTACGGTGCAAGGTGTAAAACGCAAACTGGTCTACGTGACCGCCTACGAAGTGATTGGTCTGTGCATGTCGACCCTGGGCCTGGCCTATCTGTCGGACACTGCGCCGAGCAATACCGGACCGCTGGCAGTGATGATCACCACCATCGCCATGGCCTGGAACTTCATCTACAACACCCTGTTCGAGTACTGGGAAAGCCGTCAGGTCAAGCGCGGACGCAGCGTTGCCCGGCGTGTAGTGCATGCCATCGGCTTTCAATTGACCCTGGTGGTTTATCTGATTCCATTGATTGCCTGGTGGCTGGACATGAGCCTGGTCGAAGCCTTCCTGGTGGACCTGGCGTTCATCATCCTCATCCCTTGCTACACCTTCCTCTACAACTGGTTGTTCGACCGCATTTTCGGCTTGCCGACCTCGGCCCAGGCTGTGGACGACAATCGTGTCGCTGCCTGAGGCGGGTTATTGCGCCGGCAGAACGATGCGCAGCGAGCCGTTTTGCGTTTCATCCGGCTGCTGCCTGGCACCGAGCAGACCTTCCTCGATTTCGCCGGACAAGTAGTACACCCCGGCCATGACGCCGCTCTTGCGGTTATCCATGAGCTCGCGCCATTCCTCGTTGAGCGCCACATTGAGGATCACCCGCAGTTGCTCGATCATGGCTGGTTGCTCCTGGTTGTGGCTGACGATGCCATAACCGGCTGCGGCCACCGAGATCAGGGCGCCCGCGACGCGGCCTACGGCACTTGCTACAGCGCTGGCGATGCCACGTGGTGCCAGGGTCGCACCGAGTTTTTCACTGGCCTGTTGCGCCACCGATGACAGCCCGACATCCGAGCGCTGGGTGCCGGCGCGCACAGCGCTGTGCATGTGCCCGACCAGTGACGCATACGCCGGCTGCTCGGCCAGCGACTTGCTGTAAAGCAACTGGTAAAGCGAGGCGTTGCGCGCCGCCGGGGGGCCCAGGTTGATCGCCTGGATCCGCGTCAGACGCAGATTGAACTGCTCGGGCGGCGCCTGGTAGCGCTGGGCTATCTGTTGCAGTTGCTGACCGAGCAACTGGATGTACAGCTCCATGGCGCGGTTGCGGATGCCTTCGGGGTCGATCTCCTTGGCCACCTGATCAAGCACCCGGCGGTGATACTGCTCTTGCAGGTAAAGCGCCAGGCGCTTCTCCGGCGGCTCCTTGCCTTCGCCACTGTTCATCTTGTACCAGGCCACTTTCATGGTCAGCCATTGCTGGGTCCAGTAACCGGTGAACCAGGGGATGAAATCGCTTTCGGTAAACTGCTGCACGCGGTCTTTCCACACGCGCATGGAGCGTCGGGAATAGTCATTGACCGAGCTGGTACTGGCCAGTGAGGCGTCAATGATTTCCCGATCAATCTGCTCCCAGGTGGCGGGGCTCAGTTGCACGGGAGGTGGCTCGGGGGGCTTTTCTCGCGAGGCACAGCCGCCCAGGGCGAGCAGGAGGATGAGCAGGAAAATGAGGAATGAACGGGGGGTCACAAGCGCTACCCCCTTGCGACGGGATGTTTGGCGGGTTTGTTACCTTGGTGATTTCAGTATAGGTGGGAGGGGAGCGAGGGGCGCATCGGAACTTAACAAGACCGACCAAGTACAACCGTAGGAGCGGGGCAAGGCCCGCTCCTACAGGGTCAGCCCTCCAGGTCCAGCTTGGCCTCGATGTGGTCCAGGTGCTGGTGCATCAAGGCCAGGGCCGCTTCGCCGTCACCCCGTTCGAGCGCATCGATGATCGCGGCGTGTTCTTGCCAGGCGCAATGGCTGCACGGACGGGCTTCGTATTGGGCGATGATCAACGAAGTTTGCGGCACCAGACCATTGAGAAACCGCGTCAGCGGCGCGTTGTTGGCGATCTCCGCCAGTTTCAGGTGGAACTCGCCGCCGAGGCGGATTGCCGTGCAGCGTTGCCCCTGTTCGTGATGCTGGCGTTCGCGCGCGACCAGCTCGCGCAGTTGACGGATTTTCGTCGGTCGCGAGCGTTGCGCGGCCAGGGTGATCAGGGTGGTTTCGGCCAGGCGCCGGGCACTGAGGATCTGCCGCGCCTGTTGCGGGTCGGGGGCTGCCAGGCGTGCAGTGTGGCTCGGGCGCTGGACGATTACCTGCTGGTCGCACAGGCGGCCCAATACCCGTCGAATCACGGTGCGGCTGACGCCAAATGCCTCACCCAGCGCTTGCTCAGGCAGGGCGCTGCCCGGCGCCAGGCGCTGTTCGAGAATGGCATCGAACAGGCGAGGGTAGATCTGCTCGGCCGACAGGCGCACTTCGCCATGGGCAAGCAATGGCGGCAGGGTGGTCACAGGGGCTTGGGCGCTGGCGTTCATCAATGCTCTCCTGAGTTCAAGTGGCCGGATGTTCGTCCGGGATGTTCAGCTCGATACCCATGCGCCGGCCTTCCTGGAGGATGTGGTGGCGCATCTGCGCACTGGCCTGGGCGCTGTTCTTGTTGCGGATGGCGCGGACTACCGCTTCGTTCTCTTCCAGACGCGCCGCCAGGTGTTCGGGGGAGTTGCGCAGTACCGCGGCGCTTTGCTTGAGGGCATTGCTGGTCTGCTGCACGACACTCTGGAAAATCGGGTTGGCGGTGAGGGTGAACAACTCTTCGTGGAAGGCGATGTAGGCGTTGACCCCGGCTTCGCTGTCTTCGGCCTCAAGGGCTTCGCGCATGTCCATCAGGGTCAGGCGCAACTGGCCGATTTCCTTGCTGCTGATCGACTGCGCAACCAGGCCGACGATGAACGGCTCCAGGGTGTAGCGCAGTTGCAGGACATCCTCCAGGCTGGCTTCGGCCACGCCGGCTTGTGGTTGCGCGGTTTCGGCCAGGTCGGCGTCGAGCACCAGCACCCCTTTGCCCGGCATCGAGCGAACCAGGCCGAGGGTTTCCAGTACGGTCACCGCTTCACGCAGGCTGGGACGGCTGATGCCCAGTTGTTCGGCCAGCTCGCGTTGTCCCGGCAACATATCGCCGGAACGCCACTGGCCACGGGCCAGGGCCTGGCGGAGTTTTTCCACCACGGAATTCACTACGGTCGATGAAGTAATCACTGTTCACTCCATGAGAACACTTGCATGGTTTGCTCCTGGGGCCGGCACTGTCAGTGCCGGCCCTTGCACTCAGAACTCTTGTTGATGGGCGTTGGGGGTCTTGCGCTGGGCAAAGCCAAAGCCCTGTTTGCCGGCCAGCACATTATTGGCCCGCTCCATGTCGATATCGCCTTCCCAGCGGCCGATGGCGACGGTCGCCACGCAGTTGCCGATCAGGTTGGTCAGTGCCCGGCCGATGCCCATGAACCAGTCCACTGCCAGCACCAGCACCAGGCCGACCACCGGGATGGCCGGTATCGCCGTCAGGGTCGCGGCCAGAATCACCAGCGCCGAACCCGGAATGCCATGGGCACCCTTGGAGGTGATCAGCGACACCAGCAGGATGGTCAGCAGGTCGGTCATCGCCAGTGGTGTGCCGGTGGCGTTGGCGATGAATACGATCGCCAGGGTCAGGTAGATCGAGAAACCATCGAGGTTAAAGGAATAGCCGGTCGGGATCACCAGGCCGACAGTGGAATTGCCGATGCCCAGGTGCTCGAGTTTGCGCATGATTTGCGGCAGGACCGCGTCGGAGGAAGCGGTGCCAAGGACGATGGTCAGCTCTTCGCGCAGGTACTTGATGAACGGCAGGATGCGCAGGCCCGACAGACGCATCACGCCACCGAGGATCAGCAGTACGAAACCGATGCAGGTCAGGTAGAACAAGGCGACCAGGCCACCCAGGTGCTGCAGCGATTCCAGGCCATATTTGCTGGTGGTGAAGGCGATGGCGCCGAACACACCAATCGGCGCCAGGCGCACGATCATGCCCATGATGCGAAAGATCACATGACTCAGTTCATTGATCAGCCGCGAGATCCCCGAGGCTGCTTCACCTACCAGGTTCAGGGCACTGCCGAACAGCACAGAAAACAGCAGCACTTGCAGGATGTTGTTGTCAGCGAAGGCACCGATCACTGACGTCGGGATCAGGTCCATCAGGAACGCGGCGGTGCCGTGGATGTGCTGGCCACGCTCGGCCAGATTGCCGGCTTCGGCGGTAGAGAGTTGGTCGAGGTGAATGTTGGCGCCGCTGCCGATCCCGGAGGTAAAGGCAAACACCAGGCCGATGACCAGGGCAATGGTGGTCAGGATTTCGAAGTAGATCACCGATTTCAGGCCGATCCGCCCGACCTTTTTCAAGTCACCGGCACCGGAAATACCGCTGACCACAACACAGAACACGATCAGCCCGATGAGCATCTTGATCAGCTTGATAAAGCCGTCACCCAGGGGTTTGAGCTGCAGGGAAACTTCGGGAAAGCTGAGGCCACAGGCGACGCCAAGCACCAGGCCGAGCACTACTTGGAGGAAGATCGAACGCGAGCACCATTTGAGCATGGGAGGGATCTCTGATCGGTGTCCTTGCTTCGATGCCGGGGAGGGCGAAAGAGCGGAGGACTTAATTATTGTGGTCTTACCGGTATGTCCAGTGCGGGCTCAGTGTAGGCGTGGATTTTCCAGCTTTGCAAGGGCTTTTCGGCTGAAAGGGAAGAAATTGGTTTTACCGGTCTGACCAGTTGAAATTCATCATGCTGATATAGCCAGTACAGGCCAGGTTCACCGTAGGGCGAAGCAGGGGCTAACGCTTGGACAGGGCCCGATCGACAGCCGCGATCAAATCGCCCAAGGCGTGGGACGGGGCATTGTGGATGACGCCGAACAGGTACGCGCGCTGTTCGTCTTCGTCGTCTTGATCGGCGAAAAAGGCTTTCAACTTGATGCCCAGGACTTCGGCAAAGACCAGCAGGGCGTCGACGCTAGGGGTGTAGGTGCCGGTTTCAAAGCGGCTGATGGTCTTGGGGTCGAAACCGGACCGCTCACCGAGTTCAGCCTGAGTAAGCCCTGCGACCTTGCGGTATCGCCTGATGGCCGAACCCAAACTTGAATATTTCATCGCTTGATTCCCATTTAGAATCAAGAACTTAACGGCAATCGTCGGGATAGCACAACGCCATAATTCGTCACATTTGTTTACGGAATGTGATGTAATTCATCCCATCAATGGGTTGGACAGGTCAAAAGCCATCAAGTTTCAACCCGGTTTCGTGGCTCGGATTGCTGAGTGGAGCCCACGACAGATCGCTTCAAAGGGAGTTTTTACGTGCGTCTCAACCTGCCGGTCACCTCTGTCGAACAGACGTTCGGAGATGACCAACGGCTCATTTCTGCCACCGATATCGCCAGCAACATCACCTATTGCAACGCTGAATTTGCCGCCATGAGTGGCTTCAGCCAGGCCGAACTGATCGGTAGCCCGCACAACCTGGTCCGTCATCCCGACATGCCCGCCGTGGTGTTCCAGCAGATGTGGCAGTACCTCAAGGCCGGCCAGAGCTGGATGGGGATCGTCAAGAATCGCTGCAAGAACGGCAACTTCTATTGGGTCAGCGCTTACGTCACGCCGATTCTCGAAGGCGGTCGCCTGGTTGGCTACGAGTCGGTGCGGGTCAAGCCGAGTCGTGAGCAGGTGCGCCGCGCCGAAACACTTTATGCACGTTTACGCGAGGGCAAGGCGGCGGTTCCTGCGGGCCGGCGTCTGGCACTGCTGGCGCAGGTCATGGCTGTACCGCTGCTGGCAGGCGCGGCGGCCATTGGGGCGCAGCAGTTGCTACCAGGCTGGCCTGGCCACGGCATTACCCTCGGGTTGTTCGGCGTGGTCGGTCTGTGGGCTCATCAGCGTCTGGGACGTCAGTTGGCGCAGATCGTTCAGGGTTCGAGCAACACCTTTGCCGACCCGGTCGTGGCGCTGACTTACAGCGATGCCCTGGGGCCAGCGGCGCAGTTGCAGATGATCCTGATCAGCGAAGAGGCGCGGTTGAAAACCGCCTTGACACGTCTGAGCGACCTTGCGGTGCAAATGAGTGAGGCGGCCAGAGACTCCAGCAGCCTGTCGCGCCACACCGAATCGGCCCTGCTTGAACAGCGCGCGGAAACCGACATGACCGCCACCGCGATGACCGAGATGACGGCGTCGATTGCCGAGGTCGCGCGCCATGTGCAGGAAACCGCCGGTGAAGCGCACACGGCCAATCAACTGGCCGGGCAGGGCAGTGCGGTGGCGGGCAGCATGCGCGAGGCGATCCAGCTGCTGGCCGGTACCGTCAGCCAGATCAATCAGGCGGTAACCCATCTGGCCGGCCAGACCCAGGATATTTCCCTGGCCGCCGAAGTGATTCGCGCGATTGCCGAACAGACCAACCTGCTGGCCCTCAATGCCGCCATTGAAGCCGCCCGTGCTGGTGAGCAGGGCCGCGGTTTTGCCGTGGTTGCCGATGAAGTGCGGGCGCTGGCCAGCAAGACCCGGCAATCAACCGTACAGATCCAGGGCATCATCGAGAGTTTGCGCGCCGGTGCCGACCAGGCCGTGAGCATTGCCAGTCTGGGCATCGATGAAGCGCAGCACGGTGTGGCGCGGGTGCTGGAGGCACAGCAGGCGTTGCAGGGTATCCGCGTGGCGGTGGAGCGTATCAGTGACATGAGCCAGCAAATGGCGGCGGCGTCTCAGGAGCAGTCGTCGGTGGCCGAAGAGGTCTGTGCGCAGATCAACAGCGTCGCCAGTACCGTGCAGCACACCGCGCAGAATGCCAATGCTGCCGCCACCCGCGGAGCAGAACTGGAACACATTTCTTCGGGCCTGCGTGCCCTGGTCGAGCGCTTCAATCGCTGAGCCTTCAGGGTACGAGATTTTCATGGACGACAATTACCGCACGGCCGTAGATGCGGCCGCGATCTTTTCCGAAACCGACTTGAGTGGTCGGATCACTTACGTCAACGAACAGTTCTGCAGCATCTCCGGCTATCGACGCGACGAGCTGCTGGGGGCCAATCACCGGATCCTCAATTCCGGTCTGCACGATCCGGCGTTTTTCGATGGCATGTGGCGTGCCCTGGTCGCCGGCAAGGCGTGGAAGGGCGAAATCTGCAACCGCGCCAAGGACGGTTCGCTGTACTGGGTCGACAGCACCATGGTGCCGTTGATCGATCCGGCCACTGGCCAGGTGCGCAAGTACGTGTCGATCCGCTTCGACGTGACCGAGAAGCGTCAGTTACTGCATACCCTGCAGTGGCGAGTGGGCCATGACGTGCTGACCGGTCTGCCCAATCGGGCCTATCTGTCTGACCTGTTGAATCAGGCGCTGGAGTTCTCGCGGCGCGAAGACATTGCCTTGGCCGTGTGCATGCTCGATCTGGATGGCTTCAAGGCGGTCAATGACGGCTACGGCCATGCCAGTGGCGACCTGTTGCTGGTGGAAGTGGCCAATCGCCTGAAAGGCATCTTGCGTGGCGGCGACGCGGTGGCGCGGCTTTCGGGCGATGAGTTCGTGTTGATCTTGCGTCACGTACAGGACCCTGCACAGTTGCAGCTGGCACTGCAACGGGTGCTCAAGGCGATTGCCGCGCCGTACTCGATCCGGGAGCGCGAGGTCAGTGTCAGCGCCAGTATCGGAGTGACCCTGTTCCCCCTCGACAATGAAGATGCCGACACCCTGGTGCGGCATGCCGATCAGGCGCTGTACGTGGCCAAGCAGAGTGGACGCAATCGCTACCACCTGTTCGATGTGTCGCTGGACCGCGAGGTCAAGGCCACTCACCAGACGGTGGCACGGGTGCGCCAGGCGCTGACCATGGGCGAGCTGTGTCTGCATTACCAGCCCAAGGTCAACATGCGCAGTGGCCAGGTCCTCGGATTCGAGGCTTTGCTGCGCTGGCAGCACCCGCTCAAGGGCTTGGTGGCACCGGCCGATTTCCTCCCGCTGGTGGAGCAGACCGACCTGATTGTCGACATCGGCGAGTGGGTCATCGACCAGGCCATGGCGCAGATGCAGCGCTGGCAGCAAGCCGGGCACGTATGGCCGGTGAGCGTGAACATTGCTGCCCGGCACGTTCAGCGCAGTGACTTTGTCGAGCGTCTCAAGCACCTGCTGGCGCGTCACCCGGGCGTGGCACCGCAGATGCTCGATCTGGAAATCGTCGAGTCGGTAGCGATCGAGAACATCCAGCGTGTCAGCCAGTGCCTGGACGCCTGCCAGCAGTTGGGCGTGCAGTTCTCGCTGGATGATTTCGGCACCGGCTACTCGTCGTTGAGCTACCTCAAGCGCCTGCCGACCCGCACGATCAAGATCGACAAGTCCTTCGTGCGCGACATCCTCCATGACCATGACGATCTGGCGCTGACCCGGGCGGTTATCGGTCTGGCCAGGGCCTTTGGGCGCCAGGTGATTGCCGAGGGCCTGGAGACCATCGAGCACGGTCAGTTGCTGATGGACCTGGGGTGTGATGTCGCCCAGGGCTACGGCATTGCCCGGCCAATGTCGGCCGAGGCGGTCGCCGACTGGGTTGCCAACTACGTACAACCGTCACAGTGGCTGGCATTGGCAGGGCACTAACGGCGTTCTTTACGCATTCTTTATGACCTGGCCAAGGTCCTGATCTCGCGCCTTTACAGCAGCTCTACCGACAATGACCGTCAGCGGCAAAGTGCCGTAAGGACGGAGAGTTTCGATGAGCATTCTGGACGGGGTGTCACTGCTGCTGGCAGTGGCGTTGATGATCTACCTGATGGTCGCGCTGCTGCGCGCTGACCGGGGTTAGGAGCGACCATGCACAGTTACGATTATGCGTTGCTGCTGGCGTTCTTTGCGCTGGTGTTGCTCCCGGCGCCCTGGCTCGGGCGTTTCTATTACAAGGTGATGGAGGGCCAGCGCACCTGGCTGACGCCGGTGTTGGGGCCGGTGGAGCGTGGCTGCTACCGGCTGGCCGGGGTCGATGCCGGGGACGAGCACAACTGGAAGCAGTACACCCTGGCCTTGCTGGCTTTCAACCTGGCCGGTTTCGTGCTGGTGTTTGCCGTGTTGCTGCTGCAAGGCTATCTGCCACTCAATCCGCAGCACCTGCCGGGTCAGGAGTGGTCGCTGGCGTTCAATACGGCGGTGAGTTTTGTCACCAACACCAACTGGCAGGCCTACAGCGGCGAAGCGTCGGTCAGCTACCTGAGCCAGATGATCGGCTTGACAGTGCAGAACTTTGTCAGCGCCGCCACCGGCCTTGCCGTGCTGGTCGCGCTGTGCCGTGGCATTGCCCGGCGCTCTGCCCACACCCTGGGCAACTTCTGGGTCGACATGACCCGGGCCACGCTCTACGGCCTGCTGCCGTTGTGCCTGCTGCTGGCTTTGTTGCTGGTCTGGCAGGGCGTGCCGCAGACCTTCGGTCATTACGTCCAGGCCCTGACCCTGCAAGGGGCTGACCAGACCATCCCGCTGGGCCCGGCGGCCAGCCAGATCGCCATCAAGCAACTGGGCACCAATGGCGGCGGCTTCTTCGGCGTCAACTCGGCGCACCCGTTCGAGAACCCGACGGCCTGGAGCAATCTGTTCGAGGTGGCCTCGATCATTCTGATTCCGGCGGCCCTGGTGTTCACCTTCGGACACTACGTCAAGGACCTGCGCCAAAGCCGGGCGATCATCGCCTGCATGCTGGCGCTGTTCCTGATCGGTGGCGGCACGGCGTTGTGGTCGGAATACCAGGCCAACCCGAGCCTGAACAACCCGCAGGTTGCACAGAGCGCACCACTGGAAGGCAAGGAGAACCGCTTCGGCACCACCGCCAGCGTACTGTGGACGGTGACCACCACTGCCGCCTCCAACGGCTCGGTGAACAACATGCACGACAGCCTCAACCCCATCAGCAGCATGGTCGCGCTGGTCAACATGATGGTTGGCGAGGTGATCTTCGGCGGTGTCGGTGCCGGGCTCTATGGCATGTTGCTCAACGTGCTGATCGCGGTCTTCCTGGCGGGCCTGATGATCGGCCGCACACCGGAATACCTCGGCAAGAAACTCCAGGCGCGGGAAGTGCAGCTGCTGGTGGCGACCCTGCTGGTGATGCCGGTCGGCGTGCTGATTCTCAGTGCCCTGGCGGCCAGCCTGCCAGGCCCTGCAGCCTCGGTCACCAACCCCGGTGCCCACGGCTTCAGCCAGGTGCTTTATGCCTACACCTCGGCCAGCGCCAACAACGGTTCGGCCTTTGCCGGCTTCGGCGCCAACACCACCTTCCACAACCTGATGCTTGGCTTGGGCATGTTGATCGGCCGCTTCGGCTACATCCTGCCGGTGCTGGCCCTGGCCGGCAGTCTGGCGCTGAAGAAGACCGCGCCGCTGGGCGAGAGCAGCTTCCCGACCCACGGTCCGTTGTTTGCCACCTTGCTGGTCGTCACCATTCTGTTGATCGGTGGATTGACCTTCCTGCCGGCCCTGGCTCTGGGCCCGATCACCGAACACCTGAGCCTGGGTTTCTGAGGAGCGAATCATGAATATGCCGATTCCTGAAGTGAAAGCGGCTCCGGCCCCGGCGGCACAGACTACCTTTGCCGCACTATGGCGCCCGGCGCTGCTGCAGGCGTTCGTCAAGCTCGACCCACGTCAGCTCAAACGCTCACCGGTGATGCTGGTGGTCGAGCTGACCGCCGTTTTCACCACCTTGCTATGCCTGGTGCCCGACACTGCTGTGCCGACCGCGGTGGCAGTGCAGATTGCCCTGTGGCTGTGGTTCACCGTGTTGTTTGCCAACTTTGCCGAAGCCCTGGCCGAAGGCCGTGGTAAAGCTCGTGCCGACAGCCTCAAGGCCGGTAGCCAGGGTCTCAGCGCCCGGCGTCGCAACGCGTCGGGCAGTTTCGAGATAGTGCCGGCGACCAGCCTGCGCAAGGACGATGTGGTCAAGGTCATGGCCGGGGAGATGATCCCCAGTGACGGCGAAGTGCTCGAAGGGATCGCCGCGGTCAACGAAGCGGCGATTACTGGTGAGTCCGCGCCGGTGATCCGTGAGTCCGGTGGTGATCGCTCGGCGGTGACCGGCAATACCCGGCTGGTCTCCGACTGGTTGCTGATCCGCATCACCAGCAATCCTGGCGAATCGACCCTGGACCGCATGATCGCCCTGGTCGAAGGCGCCAAGCGCCAGAAGACCCCCAACGAGATCGCCCTGGACATCCTGCTGATCGGCCTGACCATGATCTTCCTGGTGGTCGTGGTAACCCTGCAGCCGTTCGCGCACTTTGCCGGTGGCAGCATTCCGCTGGTGTTCCTGGTCGCGCTGCTGGTCACTCTGATTCCGACCACCATCGGTGGGCTGCTGTCGGCTATCGGTATCGCCGGTATGGACCGCCTGGTGCGCCTCAACGTGATAGCCCGCTCTGGCCGCGCGGTGGAAGCCGCTGGTGACGTACATGTGCTGATGCTCGACAAGACCGGCACCATCACCTTCGGCAACCGTCGCTGCAGTGCCTTGCATGCCGCTCCTGGCGTGACCTCCAAGGAGCTGGGCGAGGGCGCCTTGCTGGCTTCGCTGGCTGACGACACCGCCGAGGGCAAGTCGATCGTCGAGTACCTGCGCCAGTTGCACGACTTCGACGAGCCGAGCGCCGAGCAGCTGACACCCGTGGCCTTCAGTGCCGAGACGCGCCTGTCCGGCGTCGACTACCAGCAGCGTCGGTTCCGTAAGGGCGCGGTAGATTCAGTGCTGGCCTTCGTTGGCCTGCAGCGCCTGGAAATGCCGGCGCCGCTGGCCCGTGAAGTGGACAAGATCGCCCAGAGCGGCGGCACCCCCTTGCTGGTCTGTGTCGACAAGCGCCTGCTGGGTGTGATCCACCTCAAGGACGTGGTCAAGCCGGGGATTCGCGAGCGCTTTGCCGAGCTGCGCAAGCTGGGCATCCGCACCGTGATGGTCACTGGCGACAACCCGCTGACGGCTGCTGCCATCGCCGCCGAAGCCGGGGTCGATGATGTGCTGGCCGAAGCCACGCCGGAGAAGAAGCTGGCACGCATTCGCCAGGAACAGAACGACGGCCGCCTGGTTGCCATGTGCGGCGACGGCGCCAACGACGCCCCGGCACTGGCCCAGGCCGATGTCGGCATGGCCATGAACGACGGCACCCAGGCCGCCCGCGAGGCCGCCAACATGGTCGATCTGGACAGCGACCCGACCAAGCTGCTGGATGTGGTCCAGGTCGGCAAGGAACTGCTGGTGACCCGCGGCGCCTTGACCACCTTCTCGATCGCCAACGACGTGGCCAAGTACTTCGCCATCCTCCCGGCACTGTTTGCGGCGATCTATCCGCAGCTGGGTGTGCTCAACCTCATGCGGCTGACCAGCCCGCAGAGCGCGATTCTCTCGGCGATTGTTTTCAACGCCCTGATCATCGTCGTGCTGATTCCTCTGGCTCTGCGTGGCGTGCGGGTGCAGGCCGCCAGTGCTGCCCAGCTGCTGCGCCGCAATTTGCTGATCTACGGCGTGGGCGGGCTGATCGTGCCGTTCGCCGGGATCAAGCTGATCGACATGCTGCTCACCGCTTTGCAGCTGGTCTGATACCAAGGAGATGACCATGACTACTTATCTACGTCCGGCCACAAGCCTGATCCTGCTGATGACCCTGATCACCGGTGCGGTGTATCCGCTGGTGGTCACCGGGGTGGCCCAGATGGCTTTCCCCGAGCAGGCCAACGGCAGCCTGCTGCGCGATGACCAGGGCCAGGTGCGCGGCTCGCTGCTGATCGCCCAGGCGTTCAAGGGCGATGCCTGGTTCCACGCGCGGCCATCGGCGGCTGACTATGCCACCGTCGCCAGTGGTGCCAGCAACCTGGCACCGAGCAACCCGGCGCTGGCCCAGCGCATCGACGACAGCGCCGCGCAGCAATATATCGAGGCGCAAGGGCCGGTGCCGCTGGACCTGCTGACCACCTCCGGCAGTGGCCTGGACCCGCATTTGTCGCCAGCCGCAGTGGCTTATCAGCTGCCGCGGGTGGCGGCAGCGCGGCAGCTTGGCACGCAGGCCTTGCAAGCCCTGGTCGAGCAGTCCACCCTGCAGCCATTGATTGGTCCGCCGGTGGTCAATGTACTGGTGTTGAACGCCGCTCTGGAGCGGCTGGCCCCGGCTTCGAATTAAGGACATGCAGTGAGCGATAGCAACTCCGAACGCGCTGATGCGTTGTTGGCCGGGCTGCCGCGCGAAGGGCGCGGCAGGCTCAAGGTGTTTTTGGGCGCAGCGCCGGGGGTGGGCAAGACCTACGCCATGCTCCAGGCCGCCCATGCCCAGGTGCGCCAGGGCGTGCAGGTGCTGGCGGCGGTGGTCGAAACCCATGGTCGGGCCGAAACCGAATCCTTGCTCGCCGGGTTGGCGCAACAACCTCTGGTGCGCTCGGAGTATCGCGGTGTGCAACTGGAAGAGATGGACCTCGATGGCCTGCTCAAGGCCGCGCCGCAACTGGCGCTGGTCGACGAACTGGCCCACAGCAACGCGCCCGGCAGTCGCCATGCCAAACGCTGGCAGGATGTGCAGGAACTGCTGGCTGCCGGTATCGATGTCTATACCACGGTCAACGTTCAGCACCTGGAAAGTCTCAACGACCAGGTGCGCGGCATCACCGGCGTGCAAGTGCGTGAAACCTTGCCGGACTGGGTGCTGCAGGAAGCCTTCGAACTGGTCCTGATCGACCTGCCGCCGCGCGAGTTGCTTGAGCGCCTGCGCGAAGGCAAGGTCTATGTGCCGGAGCAGGCGCGGGCGGCAATCGATGCCTTCTTCAGCCAGACCAACCTCACCGCACTGCGCGAGCTGGCCATGCAGACGGCGGCGGCCCAGGTCGATGCCGACCTGGCGCATGGTTACCGTCAGCTGGGCCAGGATGCGCCCTCGTTGCGCGGGCGTTTGCTGGTCGGGGTGGATGGCGATGCCCAGGCCGAGCGTCTGGTGCGCCATGCCAGCCGGGTGGCCCAGCGTCGTCACCTGCCCTGGAGCCTGGTGCATGTCGACAATGGCAAACTGCGGGACGAAACCGCCCGTCAGCGTTTGCAGGCAGCCCAGCAGCTGGCCGAGCGCCTGGGTGGCGAAGTGGTGTTGCTGCGCGCCGGTGAAGTGGCGAAAACCCTGATCCAGCACGCCCTCGAACGTCGCGCCAACCTGGTGTTGGTCGGCCAGTCCCGGGATCGCTTGCGTCGGCGCTTGTTCGGTGCCGGCGTGGCCACGCGCTTGTTGCGTGAGGCCCATGGCTTGGAAATCAACGTGCTCGACCGCGACGAGCGCCCCGAGCCGCAGAGCGCGGCGGTGAAGAAGGTCTGGGTCTGGCGGCACTACCTGTTGGCGCTGGTCGCCACCGTGCTGGCGGCGGGGATTTCCTGGGGCGTTTCCGGTGTTCTGGCCTTGCCCAACATCTCGCTGGTGTTTCTTGCCGCGGTGTTGCTGGTGGCCGTGCGCAGCAGTCTGGGCCCGGCGCTTGCTTGTGCGGCGATGTCGTTCCTGACCTATGACTTTCTGTTCATTCCGCCGAACTTCTCCTTCAGCATCCAGCGTGAAGAAGATGTGCTGACTTCGCTGTTCTTTCTGTTAATGGCGGCGCTGACCGGTAACCTGGCTGCCCGCCAGCGTCGGCAGCTGCAGGCGCTGCGCGAGACGCAGGAGCAGACCAATCAGTTGCTCGATCTGTCACGCAAGCTGACCGCCGCCACCGACCGCCAGGCGGTGTTCAATGCGGCCGGACAACATCTGGATGGCTGGAACGATTTGCAGGTGTGCCTGCTTGAGCGCGATGTGGAAGGGCGCTTGCAGGTTGCCAGTGCTGCCAGCGTGCAGTTCAACGACAACGAGCGGGCCGCAGCCGACTGGGCCTGGCAGCATGATCAGGCCGCAGGCCTGGGCAGTGATACCTTGCCCAATGGTCGTTGGTGGTGGTGGCCGTTGTCGGTGGAAGAGCAACCGCTGGCACTGCTTGGCGTGCGCCCGCGGCAGGGCCAGAGCCTCACCGCGCAGCGCCGGCGTCTGCTCAAGGCGCTCAGTCAGCCGCTGGCCCAGGCGCTGGCCCGGGCGCGGCTGGCTGAACAACTGGAAGCGGCGCGCCTGCATGGCGAAACAGAGCAATTGCGCAGTGCGTTGCTGGCGTCAGTGTCGCATGACCTGCGCACACCCTTGACTGCCATGCGCGGCAGCATCGACAGCCTTTTGGCCCTTGGCGAGGCGATCCCCATGGAGGATCGCCAGGAGTTGCTTGAGGGCACGCGTAACGAAGCCGAACGCCTGGACCGGTATATCCAGAATCTGCTGGACATGACCCGCCTGGGCCACGGTGGCCTGAAACTGGCCCGTGACTGGGTGGCGCCCACCGATATCGTCGGCAGTGCGCTCAACCGCTTGCGGGTGCTGCTGGCGCCATTGCAGGTGTCTACCGAAGTGGCAGACGGCTTGCCGCTGCTGTTCGTGCATGCTGCCTTGATCGAGCAGGCGTTGGTCAATGTACTGGAGAACGCCGCGCGCTTTTCGCCGGTCAACGGCCGCCTGCAGTTGCAGGTGTCGGCTGACGATGAGTACTTGCGTTTCGCGGTCAGCGATGAAGGCCCGGGTATTCCAGCGGCTGATCGCGAGAAGATCTTCGACATGTTCTACACCGCCGCCCGGGGCGATCGCGGCGGGCAGGGCACCGGCCTTGGCCTGGCCATCTGCCAAGGCATGATCGGGGCGCACGGCGGGCATATTCTGGTGGGTGAGGGTATCGATGGTCACGGCACCTGCATCACATTATGCTTGCCGCTTCCGACCCAGCCCGAGCCTGAAAGCGAAGCGCCATGAGCCAGATTGCCACCCTTCTGGTCATCGATGATGAACCACAGATCCGCAAGTTCCTGCGCATCAGCCTCAGTTCCCAGGGCTATAAGGTAGTGGAGGCGGCCAGCGGTGCCGAGGGCCTGACCCAGGCGGCGCTGGCCCGGCCCGATCTGGTGGTGCTCGACCTTGGCCTGCCGGACATGGACGGTCAGCAGGTGCTGCGTGAGCTGCGCGAATGGAGCCCGGTGCCGGTGCTGGTGTTGTCAGTGCGCGCCAGTGAAATCCAGAAAGTCGAGGCCCTTGATAACGGCGCCAACGACTACGTGACCAAGCCGTTCGGCATCCAGGAGTTTCTGGCCCGGGTGCGCGCGTTGTTGCGTCAGGCGCCTCAGGCTGCGGCAACGGATGTCGCGCCAAGCTTCGGTCCCTTGACGGTTGACCTGGCCTTTCGCAAGGTCACCCTGGAAGGAGTCGAGGTGGCCTTGACCCGCAAGGAATATGCGCTGTTGGCACAGCTGGCAACGCATCCGGGGCGGGTGATTACCCAGCAGCAACTGCTCAAGGACATCTGGGGGCCAACCCATGTCGACGACACCCATTACTTGCGCATTGTGGTCGCCCATGTGCGGCAGAAGCTGGGTGATGACCCGACGGCGCCACGCTTCATCATCACCGAGCCTGGGGTCGGGTACCGGTTGGTGGGGCCGGAGCAGGGCTAACGGCCGGTTCCCACCATCAGCGCCGCTCCGCCTCGTAGTTCTCCATGGTATCGCGCGCAATCTCCCGGCCCAGGGCGATCAGTTCCGGCGCTTTGTAAAACTCGAAAAAACGACACACGCGCTTGGGGACGTTGATCAGCACGTCCGGCGGGTAGCCAGCGATCTTGTACTGGGCCAGCGAGGTCTGCATCACTTCAAAGCTCTGGTTGATCAGATCCAGCAGTGACGCGGGGCCGACGTTGTCGATGATGAACGAGCCGGCCGCCGACTTCGGTGCGCCGTCACTCTCCGGCGCTGCAGCCGGTTGCTGGGCTTCGGGGTTGGCCGCATCGCTGAGCCAGGGATTGGGGATATGTACGGCCTGCGGTGCGAGTTCCTGCTCGATGCGCATCAGCTGTTCGGCCTGTTTACGCCGGAACGGCAGGTGTGAACCCAGGGAACTGATCAGGTTGTCGAAACGCAGCTTGAAGGCCGCCGGGCGTTCGATAACAGGTAGCTGATACTGCTTCTGGTTGGTCGAGTTGAGGTTCACGGCAATGATCAGGTCGCAGTGGCTGGAGACCACCGGAATGATCGGCAACGGGTTGAGAATGCCGCCGTCGACCAGCATGCGGTTGCCTTGCACCACCGGGGTGAACAGGCTGGGGATCGCTGCCGAGGCGCGCATGGCCTGGTGCAGGCAACCTTCCTGAAACCAGATTTCCTGCTGGTTGGTGAGGTCGGCGGCCACTGCGGTGTAGGGGATGCGCAGTTCTTCGATATTCACTTCGCCGACGATCTTGCGGATCTGCCCGAAGACTTTCTCGCCACGGATCGCCCCCAGGCGAAAACTCACATCCACCAGACGCAGCACATCCAGGTAGTCGAGGCTCTCGATCCAGTTGCGATACTCCTCGAGCTTGCCCGCCGCATAGATGCCGCCAATCACCGCCCCCATGGAGCAACCGGCGACACAGGCGATGTCATAGCCGCGACGTTCCAGTTCTTCGATCACCCCAATGTGCGCATACCCGCGAGCTCCGCCCGAGCCCAGTACCAATGCCACGCGTTTGCTCATGATGGCTCCCGGTTGTAATGCGTCGATGGTCTAACAATGCGCCCATTCGCGTCTGTGCTTCAATCGTCATCCGCGCTGCGCTACGCTTTGCAGGGCACTTTTCTTCTTTGTAGCCGTCGAACACGCCACTTTGCACTTTTCTTTTGAGGAATCACCGATGAAAGCCTGGATTTGCCTGCCCCTGATTGCCCTGGTCCTGACCGGTTGTGCTGGCAAGACAGCCTATCGCGACAGTTGTGCCAATCAGCTGGACTCGGCCTGGAAGGAACTCGATCTGGCCAAGGCTGAAGGCTTTGCCGGTACTGTCAGTTACTCCAAAGCGCTGTCGTTGTTGACCGGGGCCAAGACCCAGCAGCAGTTCGAAGCGTTCGAAGGGTGCAGCAACAAAGCTGAAAAAGCGCGTTTCTACATTCGTGAATCCCGCGCCGGTCGCTGATACAGGAGAACACCATGTCAGCCATGCTTGACCATGTGATTGCCCAGGTACTGGCCCTGCAGGTTCGCCTGCTCGGTTGTCAGGCACGGCTGGCGGCTGACACCGACAGCGAGGCACTGCATGACCTGCGGATTGCCACGCGTCGCTTGCGCAGCTTGCTGCGACCGCTGCGTGAGTTGCCAGGCGTCGAGCAACTGGAGGGCGCGGCGCAGGCGCTGGGCAATCTGACCACCCCGCTGCGTGACCGCGAGGTGCTGGCCGCGCAGTTGCTTGAGCGCGAGCAGCTGGCGGCGGCGCAGGTGCGTCTGGCTCACCGCCGGGAAACTTTCGCCAGCGTAGCCGAGAGTGCCGAGCTGGGCCGGCTGCTGGCGATTGTCGATGCCTTTCCGATCTTCCTGCGGGCCGCCGAGCGTGAAGGCTTGATCCGTAAACTGCACAAGCGCATCGACAAGCGCCTGGAAAAGCAGTGGAAGCAGCTGCGCGAAGCGCTGCAGGATCCGGCCCATGACCGTCATCGCCTGCGTTTGCTGATCAAGCGTGTGCGTTATGCGGCTGAAGCCTACCCGCAACTGGAGCATGCCGGGCGCCGTTTGCAGCGCTTGCTCAAGCGTGCGCAAAGCGACCTGGGTAGTTGGCACGATCTTCTGCAATGGTTGCTGCAGGCCGGGCAACAGCGAGACCTGGCGCCTTGTGTCGAGCATTGGCAAGCACAGCTGCAGGACGCCGAGCAGCGAGCCGATGTCACCCTGGAGCGCTTGCAAACGCTGCTGGTGCAGCGATAAGCCGCTGATATGGCGCAAATGCGGGCTGCCGCTGGCGCCTCTGCTGGTTAAGATCGGCCTTTTCCCACGGATGAGGTCGGCATGAATTTCTCGCAATTGCTCAAGACGGTCCGCCTGCATCCCCAGGCGGTAACCATTCCTGCCAGCTGGGCGCAAGGGCGCGCCTGTTTCGGTGGCCTGATGGCGGCCCTGCTCTACGAAACCATGCTCACCAAGACTTCGCCCGGTCGTCCGGTACGTTCCCTGGCGATCACCTTCGTTGGCCCGGCCGAGCCCGAGGTGCCGATCAGTTTTGAAGTCGAGCTGTTGCGCGAGGGTAAAGCGGTCAGCTCCTTGTTGGGCCGCGCGGTGCAAAATGGCCAGGTAGTGACCCTGATACAGGGCAGCTTCGGTGGCGGACGCGATTCAGTGGTCAATCTTCCGGCATTGCCTGCGGTGGAGATGAGCAGCCTTGAGGCTGCCTCCAGCGAGCTTCCCTATATCAAAGGCGTGACCCCTGAATTCATGCAGCATGTGGCCCTGCGCTGGGCGATTGGCGGGATTCCGTTCAGCAACAACCCCTCGCGCAGCATGGGCGGTTGGGTGCGCTTGCGTGACGAAGGCGGTGACGAAACCCTGAGTGAAGCGCACCTGTTGGCGCTGGTCGATGCCTGGCCACCCAGCTTGTTGTCGCACCTGAACAAGCCTGCGGCCGGCAGCACCCTGACCTGGACCATCGAATTCATTCAGCCAGTGGCGAGCCTGACCACCCAGGACTGGTGCAAGTACTGCGTGCAGACCGAGTATGCCCGCGATGGCTACGGGCACGCGGCGGCCGCCCTGTGGACGGCTTCAGGTGAGTTGCTGGCCATCAGCCGGCAAACGGTAACCGTCTTTGCCTAGGCTCTGTACGAAAAGCCTTGATACTCGGTGATGCTGCGTTGAAAACAGCCTCGGAATGCTCATTTACAACCCGTAAACTCCGCTTCCTCGGCTGTTTTCGCCTTGCCTGACCTTCGTCTCAAAACTTTTCACACAGAGCCTAGTGACGATGGCGCTTGCGCCAGGCGCGCCACCAGGCGCCACTGAGCACAAAGCGCGGAAAGGTGATGAACTGTTCCACCAACAACCGGCCGATGGCGTCCTTGCGGTCGCTGAAGGGTTCCGGTTGTTCGGCTTCCAGGCGATGGCCCTGACGCTGCAGACCAAGGCCTGCGATCAGGGCGATGATGCCGACGGCCAGTTGCCCCAGATCCAGCGAGAACAACCCGGACAGCACCAGTAGCACGCCGAGGATGAACAGCGGCACAGCGATCAGGTGCAACACCAGGTTGGTCGGGTTGCGGTGATTGTGGTGGTAGCCACGCCATTGCCAGGCGTGCAGGTTGGGCAAGCGTTTGCTCATGGGAAATTCCTCAGGGCCATGTCTGAAGAATAGTGCGGCCCCCGTCAGGGGGCCAATGAGCGCCGGCTATCGGGTCTATAGCTTGAGTTGGCCAATGGCCTTGTTCAGTTCACCGGCCAGGGTGGCCAGTTCGCTGCTGGTGGTGGCCGAGTCGACGGTCTGCTGAACGGTCTCTTCGGTGACGTCGCGAATACTCACCACCGCCCGGTTCATTTCTTCGGCCACCTGGCTTTGCTGCTCGGCAGCGACGGCAATCTGTGTGTTGCTTTCACGCATCTGCGCGACCGCACTGGTGATCTCGGCCAGGGCGGCACCGGCTTCCTGGGCCTGCTGAACGCAATCGTCAGCCTTGAACGAGCTTTCCTGCATGAAATCCACTGCATCGCGGGTGCCTGCCTGCAGCGCCGCAACCATGGTGGTGATTTCGTCGGTGGAGGTTTGCACACGCTTGGCCAGGTTGCGCACCTCATCGGCGACGACGGCAAAGCCACGACCCAGGTCGCCAGCACGGGCAGCTTCGATGGCCGCGTTGAGGGCCAGCAGGTTGGTCTGCTCGGCAATGCTGTGAATCACGCCGACCACACCGTTGATCTTCTGGCTGTCCTCGGCCAGCTGGCGAATCATTTCGGCGGTCTGCTGCACGCCGCTGGACAATCCGGAAATCGAGGTCTGTACGCGGCTGACCACTTCCTGGCCGCTGCCGGCCAGGGTGTCGGCGGTCTGCGACAGGTCGCGGGTGGCGCCGGCATGCTGGGCGATGTGATAGACCGTGGCCGACATCTCGTTGATCGCGGTGGCGGCCTGATCGGTTTCGCTCTGCTGGCCGAGCATGCCGTGGCGCACGTCGTTCATGCTCGCGGCCAGGCGCGCGGCACCGGAGTCGAGCTGGGCGGCGGTACGCGCCACGGTGTTGACCACGCGGTGATAGGTGGTCTGCATGGCGTTGAAGGCGCTGGCCATCTGCCCGACCTCATCGCCACAGGACAAGGGCACCCGGGCTGAGAGGTCGCCGGTCTTTTCGACATGCAGCATCACGTCCTTGAGGGTGTTGAGCTGGCTGAGCAGGAAGCGGATCAGCAACTGCGAGGCGCAGAGCATTGCCAGCATCAGGATCAGCACGCAGACCGCGTAGTTGGTGAAGCGGTCGGTAAACACCTGAAGCAGGCTGGGGGTGGGGGCGAGAACGGCAATTTGCTGGCCGTCGCGGCTGATCACCTGGGCGCCGCTCAGTGGATCGGTGCCGGTCAGGGCCAGCCCCTGCAGTTCGACCCAGCCCTGAGCGCTGGCCAGGGCTTCGAGGTTGTGATCGGCAAACGAGGGCACTTGCCCCGGGGGGTACTGCAGCCACAGCGGGTTTTGCGGCAGGTCCTGGCCAGCCGGCCAGGCAGCCAGCAACTGAGCCTCGGACTGGGCCTTGGCCTGGGCTTCCTGCGCCCTGGCCTGCTGTTCCAGGTGCACGGCATACAGCACCAGGAACAGGGTTGTGACGAAGGCCACCGCATTGACGGCCCAGAATTTGTATTTCAGGGAGATATTGCTAAGCCAGGCACCCATGGAAGGTCTTCTCTGATTGAGCGGAAACATTGTTGGCAAGGTGCCATCATTGTGCCGAACCGAGCAGGGGTGCGCCTTGATATGCGTCAAATAATCGCGGGCAGGGCAAAGAAGGCGCGTGCGCAGGCGGTGGTATGAGCTGCCAGATGCTCGGTGCTTTCGTTCCGGTGCAAGGCAACTTCGCGCAGTACTTCGGTGAGGAATGCCGGCTCGTTGCGGCCGCTCTTGGGCTTTGGTCGCAGGCTGCGCGGCAACAGGTACGGCGCATCGCTTTCGAGCATCAGTCGGCCCCGGGGAATACTGCTCACCAATGGGTGCAGGTGGGTGCCACGGCGCTCGTCGCAGATCCAGCCGGTGATGCCGATGTGCAGGTCGAGATCGAGGTAGCCGAACAGCGCGGTGCGTTCGCCGGTAAAGCAATGCACCACCGCGGCGGGCAGGCGGTCACGGTAGTCCTTGAGGATCGCCAGCAGGCGCTCGCTGGCATCACGTTCATGGAGAAATACCGGCATCTGTAATTCAACCGCCAGCGCCAGTTGTTCCTCCAGGGCTTTCTCCTGCTGTGGACGAGGGGAGAAATCACGGTTGAAATCCAGGCCGCATTCGCCCACCGCACGCACCCGGGGCTGCTCCAGCAAGGCCCGCATCTGCCGGGCACTGTCGCTGCTCCAATGGCTGGCATCGTGAGGGTGAACACCGGCGGTGCTGAACAGCCGTTGGCCACTTTCATCCAGCGAAAGGCACAACTCCAGCGCCTGTTCGCTGCCCTCCAGGCTGGTGCCGGTCACCATCATTTGCACCACGCCAGCGGCCTCGGCACGCTCGAGAATCGCTTGGTGTTTGTCGGCAAAACTTGGGTTGGTCAGATTGACGCCGATGTCGATGAGTTGCATGGTGCTACCTCAGGCCGCTGGCCGGCCAGCATAGCAAAGCTCGAGTAATTTCGATAAATCGAAGAACTTCAACGAGTTGTCGTGGTCTTTTGCGGTCAATTGTCATGGAGTGACCGCAGGCTATGACGCCAACCCCACACGCGCGGACCTTGATACGGATGACCCGAGCGCTGTTTTTGTTGATCGTACTGGGCTTTGGCCTGCTTCTGGCAGGCCCGGCCAGCGCGCGCCTGCCCGGTCCGCAACAAACGGTGAGCAAAACCCAGGCCCGCGACCTGGCGCAGATTCGCAGCAGCCGGGTCCTCAAGGTGCTGGTCAACCAGAGCCGCAACAGCTCCGGCGAAGTCAAAGGCGAGCCGGTGGGCGTGGAATATCACCGTCTGCGTGCCTTTGAGCACTACCTCAATGGTCGCGCCCGCGATGGCCAGGAAATCCGCCTGAAAGTCATTCCGCGGGCCAAGGAGCAACTGCTGGCGGCGCTGCAGCGCGGCGAAGCCGATCTGGTGGCGCCGGGCGAACTGCTCGACCCCACCTCTACCCGTGGCCTGGTGGCCAGCGATCCGGTGGTGGACAACGTGCCCATGGTGCTGGTGGGACGCAAGGGCGAACGCAGCTTTCAGCGGGTCGAGCAGCTGTCCGGGCGGACCCTGGCCCTGACCAGTGCCAGCGCCGCCGGCGATACCCTGCATGAAATCAACCAGAAGCTGGCCCTGCGCAAGCTGCCGCCGATCAAGGTCGAATGGGTCGATCCGACATTGGCGGTGGAAGATGTTCTGGAAATGGTCCAGGCCGGGATTTTTCACCTGACAGTCGTCGAGCAGCCAATCGCCGAGCGTTGGGCCAGGGTCATGCCCAAGCTGCGTATCGATCGCAAGGTGCAGGTTGCCGCTCCCGAGGCGATGCGTTGGTACGTGCGGCGCGATGCGGTGATGTTGCATGCCAGTGTCGACCGCTTCTTGCAGGGCTATCGGCCGCCGGAGAACCAGGATGCGGCGTTCGAGCGTATCTATCGGCGCCTGTACCGGGTGCACAATCCGTTGGCGCGCAATGACCGCAAGCGGCTGGAAGCGCTGCGGCCGGTGTTGCAGCGTCATGCCAGTGAGCAGAATATCGATTGGTTGAACCTGGCCGCGGTGGCCTTCAAGGAGTCTTCGCTCAACCCTGCGGCCCGAGGTGCCGGGGGAACCCATGGGTTGATGCAAATCACTTCCAGCGCGGCGCAGCGGGTGGGGGTGAGCAACATCAGTAATGTCGATGGCAATGTGCAGGCCAGTGCGCGCTACATGGCGATGATTCGGCGCAAATTCTTTTCCAGTAACCAGCTTAATGAGCGCGAGCGTATGGCCTTTACCCTGGCGGCCTACAATTTGGGGCCGGAGCGGGTTCAGGCGATGCGGGCTGAAGCGCGACGCCGGGGTTTGAACGGCAATCAGTGGTTTTTCCAGACCGAGCGTATCGCCATGGAGCAGGTGGGGATGGGGCCAGTCAGTTACGTCAACAGCGTTAACAAGTACTTCCTGGCATTCGACCGTGAACGTGAGTCGCTGGAGCCGCAGGGGCGTAAGGTAGTGGGGCGAAAATAATCAATTTATTCGATTGTTATTTCGCAATTTTTGCGATTTTAACATTCCTATATTTGATTAATATGGCGCCCACACCACCTCACACCGAACCAAGGAAGTCTTCATGAACACCACTCTCAACGCCGTATTTGCTAGCCGAGCCAGCTGGGGTCTGAGTGTCATCCGCATCATCGTCGGGGTCATCTTCATGGCTCATGGCGCACAAAAACTGTTTGGTCTGTTTGGCGGTGGCGGCTTGGCCGGGACTGCCCAATTCATGGAAAGCCTGGGCCTGGCGCCGGGATTGCTGATGGCGTTGTTGTCGGGTAGTGCCGAATTCTTCGGTGGCCTGGCGCTGGTCATTGGCCTGCTGGTACGACCGGCCGCTGTAGCACTGACCATCACCCTGATCGTAGCCATCTTCTCGGTGCACATCAGCAATGGCCTGTTCATGGCCAACAACGGCTATGAGTTTGCCTTGGCGCTGATGGCAGGTACCGTGGCGGTATTGATTGAAGGTGCGGGTAATGCATCGCTGGATCGATTGATAGCGCGCTGAATCAAATCCACCTCAGGCAAAAAGGCGACCCGGGCGGTCGCCTTACGCCCACGCCTTCAAACCCGGCACGTTGCCGTATTTTTGTGCGCCATCGTGTTGACAGCTCGCCCGCGGCTTCTCTAGGATGCTGACTTGCGCCGATTTAAACAGCTACTTGCGGGGCGCAGGAGAACCCCATGTGGTTCACCGAATACCGCTAAAGCGCTGGTTCGGTGACGCCTCCCACCGCAGCCCAGCGGGATCTGCGAGGCGGAGAATTACTCCATGAGTTGTCCACGTACCAGTGTCTGTCTGACCCCTCTGCCTGCCAGCCAGGCCACCCGTGTGCCGCGCATTTTGCTGGGCGGTAGCCACCAACCTACACTCCTGCGATTTCTCGATGGCTGGCCGCGCCGCAAAGGCAGCGCCACCGCATTTCTGATTCAGTTCGCCGACACCCGCGCTTCCCTTGACCAGTTCGCCAGCGACCGCTTCGACCTGGCTGTGATCCAGTCGCCCAGCGCTGAAGACGCCGCCGAGGTGATCGGGCACCTGACCCGCGTTGCGCGGCAAGGCTTGATCACCCGCGGTTGATCGCCAGTTTTACACTGAGTTATGTATCTTTGGGGGAAGCGGGTGGCTTGTAGGTGACACTGTTGATGTACCAGGTGGCTTCACCTCCAGGCGTTTGCACAACCACCTCGTCATCCTTGCCTTTCTTCAGCAGCGCGCGGGCCATGGGCGAGTCGATGGAGATGTAGTCGTTTCGCCCATAGATCTCGTCGTAGCCGACGATCCTGAAGGTCTTGATCTCGCCTTCGTCGTTCTCGATCTCTACCCAGGCGCCGAAGAACACCTTGCCTTCCTGCTCAGGCGAATAATCGACGACTTTCGCGTCCTCCAGGCGTTTGCGCAGGTAGCGCACGCGCCTGTCGATTTCCCGCAACAGCTTCTTGTTGTACTGATAGTCGGCGTTTTCACTACGGTCGCCCAGTGACGCGGCCCAGGCAACCTTGGCGGTAATCTCGGGGCGGTAAGTGCGCCAAAGGTGATCCAGCTCGCTTTTCAGCGCCTCGTAACCTTCTCGGGTGATGATGTTTGTAGCCACGCTTGGTCCTTCATGGGGTCGGTATGGCGAGAGATGTACGGATTCTAACGATATCCCGCCAATACCACCTGCTTTCTGTCAGCCTTCACGCAGTACTTTAAGCGGGCTGGCATTGAGTGCACGGCGAGTGCCGTAGACCCCGGCACCACCCACCAGCAAAGCACCGATAACCGGCAGCAACAGCAACCATGGATGTGGACTCCAGCTCAGGTCGAAGGCGTAGCGGTACAGCAGCAGGGTGATCAGCTCACAGCCGATGGCCGCCAGTAAACCGCTGGCGGCACCCAGCAAGCCGAACTCGATGCGCCGGGCCTTGATCAGCAGGCTGCGCCCGGCGCCCAGTGCACGCAACAGGGCGCCTTGGCGAATGCGCTCGTCCAGTGTCGCCTGCAGGCCGGCAAACAACACTGCCAGCCCCGCCGCAAGGACAAACAACAGCACATACTCAACCGCCAGGGTGACCTGGGCGAGGATGCTGCGTAGCTGTTCGAGCAGTGCATCGACCTGCAGGATGGTGACTGCCGGGAACGCCCGCGACAATGCCACCACCTGCTGATCGTGGCCGGCGGCGAGGAAGAAGCTGGTCAGGTAGGTGGTGGGCAAATTCTGCAACGTGCCGGGCTGGAAGATCATGTAGAAGTTCGGCTGGAAACTGTCCCAGTTGACTGTGCGCAGGCTGCTGACCACCGCCTGGCGCTGCTGGCCACCGATGCTGAAGGTGAGCTGGTCGCCAAGTTTCAGCTTGAGGTTCTGCGCCAGTTCGCTCTCAACCGACACGCCGGGCAGGCCATTGCCACTGCCAGGGCTGGCCTGCCACCACTGGCCTTCGCTCAGGGCGTTGCCCTGGGGCAGGTCGGCGGCCCAGGTCAGGCTCAGGTCGCGCTGTACGGCGCGATCGCCGGTGGACTCCTTGCTGACGATCTGCTGCACGGCCTGGCCGTTAATTTCGGTCAGACGCCCGGGAATGACCGGGTAAAGCGGTGCGGCTTCGGCGGAAAATTCGTTCAGGCGCTGGGCGAAGGTGTTTTTGTCGTCGGGCAGAATGTTCAGGGCGAAGTAGTTCGGCGCGTCCTTGGGCAACTGGTTTTGCCAGGTGTCGAGCAGTTCGGCACGCAGCAAGGCGATCAGCGCCATGGCCAACAGGATCAGGCCGAAGGCCAGGGATTGTCCGGCAGCTGCCAGCGGGTGGCGTAACAGTTGGCCCAGGCCCAGGCGCCAGGCCAATGGCGAGCCGGCAAGCAAGCGCCGCAGGCTGCGCAGGCCGAGCAATAGCAGGCCGCCGAGGAGTACCGCCGCCACCAGGCCGCCGCCGAGCAGGGCAAAGGTCAGCAGCAGGTCGAGGCTCAAACGCCACATGATCAGGCCCAGGGCGAGCAGGGCGGCGCCGTACACCAGCCAGCTACTCGCTGGCACCGGCAGCAAGTCGCGGCGCAGCACGCGCAGCGGTGGCACCCGGCCCAAGGCGGCCAGTGGCGGCAGTGCAAAACCCGCCAGAGCGACCATGCCGGTAGCGATCCCGGCCAGCGCGGGGGCCAGTCCACCGGGCGGGATCTGCGCGGGCATCAGGCCTTGCAGCAGCTTGAACAGACCGAGCTGTGCCAGCCAGCCGAGCAACGCGCCACCCAAGGCGGCCAGGCTGCCGAGGATTGCCAGCTGCAGGCAGAACAGGCTCAGTGCCTGGCGCCGCGACAGCCCCAGGCAACGTAGCAGGGCGCTGGCATCAAATCGGCGGGTGGCAAAGCGGCTGGCCGACAAGGCCACAGCGACGCCAGCCAGCAGCACCGCAACCAGGCTGGCCATGTTCAGATAGCGTTCAGCTTTGCCCAGGGCACCGCCGATCTGCCGGTTACCGTCGCGCGAATCCTGCAGGCGCTGGTTTGGCGCCAGGTCTTTGCTGATGCTGTCTCGGTAACTGGCCAGGGCCTCGGGTTCACCGCGCCAGAGATCACGGTAACTGACCCGGCTGCCAGGTTGCACCACGCCAGTGGCGTCGAGGTCGGCAAGGTTGATCAGCACGCGCGGTGTCAGGCTGTAGAAGTTGCCGGCGCGGTCAGGCTCGTAGGTCAGCACCCGGCTCATGCGCAAAGTTTTCATGCCGACGTCGATACTGTCGCCGATTTTCAGGTTCAGGGCCGCCAACAGTCGCGGTTCGACCCAGGCCTCGCCCGGTGCCGGCCCGCTGCCGCTGGTTTCACTGGCATAGGGTTCGGCAGCGCTGCGCAGTTCGCCGCGCAGTGGATAGGCGTTGTCGGCTGCCTTGATGCTCGACAACTGGATGCCGTTATCGGTGGCAATCACGCTGGAGAATTCAACCACCTGGGCGTGCAGCAGCCCGGCGGACTTGCCACTGGCGATCTGTTCGGGCCGGGCTGGCGAGCTGCCTTGCAATACCAGGTCGGCGCCGAGGAACTCAGTGGCGCGAAGCAGCATGGCGCCGTTGAGGCGGGCACCGAAGTAGCCGATCGCGGTGCTGGCGGCCACTGCCACCAGCAGGGCGAAGAACAGCACGCGCAGCTCGCCGGCACGGGCGTCGCGCAGCAACTGGCGCAGGGCCAGGGCGAACAGGCGGAAAAACGGCAGGCGGGCCATCAGGGCTCCAGCGGCGCGACCAGGTGGCCGGCGTCCAGGCGGATCAGACGACGGCAGCGCTGGGCCAGACGTTCGTCATGGGTGACCAGTACCAGGGTGGTACCGCGTTCCTTGTTCAACTCGAACAGCAGGTCGCTGATACGCTCGCCGGTGTGGCTGTCGAGGTTGCCGGTCGGCTCGTCGGCGAACAGCACCGCAGGTTCCGCAGCAAAGGCTCGGGCGATGGCCACGCGCTGCTGCTCGCCACCCGACAATTGCCGTGGCGAGTGGCTCAGGCGCTGACCCAGACCGACCCGTTCGAGCAGGCTGCGGGCATGTTCGCGGGCGTCGCGGCGACCGTCCAGTTCCAGGGGCAGCATGACGTTTTCCAGGGCGTTAAGGCTGTCGAGCAACTGGAACGACTGGAACACGAAGCCCACATGTTCGGCACGTACCCGCGCGCGCTGGTCTTCGTCCAGCGGGCCGAGGTCGTGGCCTGCGAGGGTCACCGAGCCGGCGCTGGGCAGGTCCAGGCCGGCAAGCAGGCCGAGCAGGGTCGACTTGCCCGAACCCGATGCCCCGACAATGGCCAGGCTGTCGCCCTGTTTCAATTCCAGTGAGAGTTCGTGCAGGATGGTCAGGTCGCCTTCCGCGCTGGGAACCACTTTGCTAAGGTTCCGCGCAGTGAGAATGCTGGGGCCCATGGAGAATCCGATGCGAGTGTGGTTATTGAGTGCTGGCCTGGCCTTGATGTGCATGGCCCAGGGCGCAGCAGCGGGTACCGTGCTGATTGTCGGCGATAGTATCAGTGCCGCTTTCGGCCTGGATACCCGCCAGGGCTGGGTTGCCTTGCTGGAGCAACGCCTGAAAGCCGAGGGAATCGACGCCACCGTGGTCAATGCCTCGATCAGTGGCGACACCAGTGCAGGCGGCCAGGCGCGCCTGCCTGCGCTGCTTGCAGAGCACAAGCCGGAGTTGGTGGTGCTGGAACTGGGTGGCAATGATGGCCTGCGCGGGCAGCTTCCAACGCAATTGCAACAAAATCTTGCCTCGATGATCGATGAGTCCCGCGCAGCCGGTGCCAAGGTGCTGTTGCTGGGCATGCGTTTACCGCCCAATTACGGCAAGCGTTACACCGATGCGTTCGCTCAGGTTTATGAAAATCTGGCGACGCAAAAACAGGTGCCGCTGGTACCGTTTTTCCTTGAAGGGGTGGGCGGTGTGCCCGAGCTGATGCAGGCCGACGGTATCCATCCGGGGCAGGGCGCCCAGGCGCGCTTGCTGGAAAATGCCTGGCCGCAGCTAAAACCGCTGCTTTGATGCTTTTATACTGACCGGCTTTCGGCTAATGTGGCGCCCCCGATTTGGAGCCCCCGATGCCGCGTCCCGCCTGGTCCCTGTTTGCCTATCAATTGATCGAGCCTGACGAACAGCTTGACCTGTTCGCCTGCCAGGAGATCCGCGTCCATCTTGTGGCCCGTCAGCTGGAGCTGGGAGGCTCGGCCGACCGCACGCTGTGCGGTACCTTGTTGCCGGCGCAGCCGCGCTGGTCCACGGTCGAGCGCGGTATCTACCGCGATCGGCGCCTGTGCACACTGTGCCGGGCCATTCTCGATGCCCAGCGCCGCGGTACGCGGCCTGTATGGCCGGAACTGTAACGCTCCGATATAACCTTTCATCCCTTGTAACGCCTTCCTCCGTCCGGATCACTCCCGATTGTGCCGGGGGCGGTGTACAATTGTCGTCTTGACCTCACTGAATTAGCGAAGGATTTCCCGGATGTTGCCGCGCTTTCCCGCCGTCACCCGTTGCCTGTCCCTGGCCGCCCTGCTGGCGGCAGGTCCTGTTGCTGCGCTGGAGTTCCCCCTGCCACCGCCGGGCGAAGATGTCATTGGTCAGGTTCAGGTGATCAAGGCCAAGTACGAAGACACCTTTGCCGATATCGGCACGGCCAACGACCTGGGCTACCTGGAAATGATCGCCGCCAACCCGGGCGTCGACCCCTGGCTGCCAGGCGCCGGCACCGAGATCATCCTGCCGACCCGTTTCATCCTGCCACCAGGCCCGCGCGAAGGCATCGTCATCAACCTGGCCGAGTACCGCATGTACTTCTACCCGAAAGGGCAGAACGTGGTGCATACCTATCCGCTGGGTATCGGGCGTGAAGGCTGGGGATCGCCGATCGCCAATACCAAGGTCACGGCCAAGACGCCGAATCCGACCTGGACGCCTCCGGCCTCGATCCGCAAGGAGCACGCCGAAGACGGTGACATCCTGCCTGCCGTGGTACCGGCAGGCCCGGATAACCCGCTGGGTCCGTACAAGTTCACCCTGGGCGTACCGGGTTACCTGATTCACGGCTCGAACAAGAAGTTCGGTATCGGCATGCGCACCAGCCACGGTTGCTTCCGCATGTTCAACAACAACGTGCTGGAGCTGTCGAAGATGGCCCCGGTCGGTGTTCCGGTACGCATCATCAACGAGCCGTACAAGTTCGGTATCAGCGCTGGCAAGGTCTACCTCGAGGCGCACACGCCGCTGGACGACAAGGGCGATCCGTCGGTGGTCGACAAGCACACCGCCGTGATCAACGCCTTGCTCAAGCGCGAAGACCTGGCCAACAACCTGCGCATGAACTGGGACATGGTGCGTGACGTGGTTGCCGCGGAAGACGGCATGCCGGTGGAGATCGCCGTGCCAACCACCGGCCAGCAGCCAATGGTTTCAAGCGTACCGCTAGACATGCAGTAACCCCCGGGGTTGTTGCATCCGAGGCCTGCCATTGTGCAGGCCTCGTCGTTTCTGTCGGTTACTTTCTTGCAGGCAATAAAAAAGCCGACCCACAAGTGGGTCGGCTCCAAATAAAAATCCCGAGGGATAATTATTTACGGCTGGCTTTGTCCAGCATACGCAGAGCGCGCTCGTTAGCTTCGTCAGCGGTCTGTTGTGCTTTTTGAGCAGCAGCCAGAGCGTCGTCAGCTTTGCGGTAGGCTTCGTCAGCGCGAGCTTGTGCACGAGCAGCTGCGTCTTCAGTAGCGGTCAGACGAGCTTCAGTTTCTTTGGATACGCTGCTGCAACCGGTAGCCAGAACTGCGGCCAGAGCCAGAGCAGAAAATTTCAGAACGTTGTTCATCGTGTTCCCCTTCAAGGACTTTCTATTAAATAGCCATCTCTCAGCAAAGAGAAACTAGCCGGTGTACATAGTACCCATTACTTGTAGTAAGTAAACTGACAGAGCGCAAGAACTGCAAAAAAATACGCCTGTCCCGGGGCCGCCACAGCCTTTGTAAAAAAACTGTGAAGGCGCCGCCGCAGCGGCTGTAATCTAGTGTAGCAAGTGTGTTTTTTTGTTGAACTAACGGTGACTTAAAGTGTCATCCAACGTCTTAGCTCTACAACATCCGGCAAGTGTTCAGGGCGCTGCCCGCTGTCTGGTTCGCTGACTGCTAGTGCACGATTTTTGCGACCAGACACCTTGAGCATTCGGGCCCGGGGCGCCTACTATTTGTACGTGCTCTTTTGCCAGAGAACGACCAAGCTGTTCTTGCTGTCCAAACGGGCACGGGGTGGCGTAGAGGTTCCTTCGCCGGATAAACATCGGTAAGGTAGGGGTCAAATCATAAGACCCGCGAGGAGTAGTGATGAGCGAGGCGTTGTCCATCCACCATGACCAGGCTGGTCATCAATTCGAGACCAGTGTGGACGGTCATCGTGCTTACCTGACCTACATGGACCTGGGTAAGCAAACCCTGGATATCTACCGCACCTTTGTTCCCAATGCGTTGCGGGGCCGGGGTATTGCCGCGGCGCTGACCGAGAAGGCGTTGCAGTACGCTGAAGACATGGGCTACACCGTGATTCCGTCATGCTCGTACGTGGAACGTTACATGGAGCGCCAGCAGCGGCACTCCAGCAAAGCCTGAGAATCGCGAAGGGCAGCCTGCTGCTGCCGTTCAACGCACATACAAAAACGCCGGGCTTAGCCCGGCGTTTTTGTGTCTGCCTGTCAGGTGCGGTTGCGCTTGGGCAGCACGTCCTTGAGCTTGGCGTGCATGCTACGCAGGGTCTTCTCGGTGGCGTCCCAGTCGATGCAGGCGTCGGTGATGGAAACACCGTACTGCAGGTCGTTGAGGTCCTTCGGAATCGCCTGGCAGCCCCAGTTCAAGTGGCTTTCGACCATCAGGCCGATGATCGACTGGTTGCCTTCGAGGATCTGGTTGGCGACGTTTTCCATCACCAGCGGCTGCAGGGCCGGGTCCTTGTTGGAATTGGCGTGGCTGCAGTCGACCATGATGTTCGGCTTGATCTTGGCCTTGGCCAGCGCTTGTTCGCACAGGGCGACACTGACCGAGTCGTAGTTCGGTTTGCCGTTGCCGCCGCGCAGTACCACGTGACCGTAGGCGTTGCCTTTGGTGGTGACGATGGACACGCCGCCTTCCTGGTTGATACCGAGGAAGCGGTGAGGGCTGGAGACCGACTGCAAGGCATTGATTGCCACGGTCAGGCCGCCATCGGTGCCGTTCTTGAAGCCGACGGCCGACGACAGGCCCGAAGCCATTTCGCGGTGGGTCTGCGATTCGGTAGTACGCGCACCGATGGCCGACCAACTGATCAGGTCCTGCAGGTACTGCGGCGAGATCGGGTCGAGGGCTTCGGTCGCGGTAGGCAGGCCCATTTCCGCCAGGTCCAGCAGCAACTGGCGGCCGATGTGCAGGCCGTCCTGAATCTTGAACGAGTCGTCCAGGTACGGATCGTTGATCAGGCCTTTCCAGCCGACCGTGGTGCGCGGCTTCTCGAAGTACACACGCATGACCAGGTACAGGGTGTCGGACACTTCGGCAGCGAGGGCCTTGAGGCGCTCGGCGTATTCGTGAGCGGCTTTGATGTCGTGGATCGAGCAGGGACCGATCACCACGAACAGGCGGTGATCCTTGCCGTCGAGGATGTTGCGCACCACTTCACGGCCCGCAGTCACGGTCTTGAGCGCGGTGGCGCTCAGGGGAATTTCCTTCTTGAGCTGATCGGGGGTGATCAAGGTCTCGTTGGAGGCAACGTTTAGGTCATCGATCGGTAAATCAGCCATCGTGTTACTCGTCAGGTCACGGGTGCCGGCCGCCAGCGATCCCCGTGCGGCGGAGCAGCGAAAATTGTACGCAGCGGGGAGCCGAACCTTAGCGCGTTACACCGTGGCTCGACAATGGGTAGAGCCCGCTTTCCTGCGTGTGAAAGCCTGCTGGCGCAGGGTTTTTTGCAGTTAAACGAGAATCTGGCGGGTATGGGTGGCCTCAAGGTTGGCTTCGGAGAATTCGCCGGCGTGCAGGCTGACCCATTGCTCGGCAAGGGCATTGAGGTCGGGCGGGGTGCTTTGGTCGAGGGCTTGCTGCTGGTAGAGGTGCTGAATCTGGCAGACCTGTTCGCTCATTCTGGCCCCGAACAGCGCCTGTTCATCAACAAAGGCGATGCCAACCCGGTAGCCGTCCTGCTGCTTCTGGCACCAGGCCACGTAGCCTGGGTAACGGGCTGATTCACCGAGGGAAGGGATGATCATTTCGATGGCCATGCCGCGGCGGTAGGCGCGGGGATGGTTGCAGGCGATACCGCCCAGGCTGATAGTGTGCAGGCGCTGGCGAAACAGGCTGGGCGACTGGCGCAGCGCCAGTACGACCGGAACATCGTCCGGGTGGGGCAGGTATCCACGCATGATCGACTCCGTGTCGATTTTTTGACCTTGTTCGCCTCAGTATAGTGAAGGTTCGTAAAGCGCTTGATTTGCGTGTAAAAAAATTGAACAAAAAATGAACGGTTAAAGGAGAGCAGGATGAACACCAGCAGTCCGCGTATTGGCATCATCGGTACCGGCGCCATTGGCGGTTACTACGGCTTGATGCTGGCCCGGGCCGGGTTCGATGTGCATTTCCTTCTGCGTAGCGAGTTCGATGCGGTCAGCGCCAACGGGATTCGGGTCGAAAGCGCAGTTCATGGCACGCTGCAAATGCCGGTGCAGGCTTATGCCGATGTCGCCGACATGCCGCCCTGCGACTGGTTGCTGGTGGGCGCCAAGACCACCAGCAATGCCGAGCTGGCACCGTTGATCGCCAAGGCTGCGGCCAGCGATTGCAAAGTGGTGCTGTTACAGAATGGCCTGGGTGTCGAGGAGAGTCTGCGTCCGTTGTTACCGGCCCATCTGCACCTGCTGGGCGGTTTGTGTTTTATCTGCGTCAATCGCGAGGCGCCTGGCGTGGTCCGCCATCAATCCCTCGGGGCGGTGAACCTGGGGTATCACAGCGGCCCGGCTGCCGATGCCGCCGCGCGTCAGCATGTGGTCGAAGCGGGTGCCGAGCTGTTCCGCGCGGCTGGCATCGACTCGCAGGCCATGAGCAACCTGGCCCAGGCGCGCTGGCAAAAGCTGGTGTGGAATGTGCCTTACAACGGTCTGTCCGTCCTGCTCAGGGCCAGCACCACGCCGTTGATGGCGGATGCGCAGAGCCGTGAGCTGATCCAGGCGCTGATGGCAGAGGTGGTGGAGGGCGCGCGTAGCTGTGGCCACGAGTTGCCCCAGGGCTATGCTGAGCATCTGTTCGCCGTAACGGAAAAGATGCCGGACTATTGGCCGAGCATGTACCACGACTTTGCCCAGCAGCGGCCGCTGGAGCTGGCAGCAATCTATGCCGAGCCGTTGGCGCAAGCGCGTGCGGCGGGTTGCAGCTTGCCGCGCATTGAGGCGTTGTATCAGGCGCTGGGCTTTATTGACCGGCATAATCTACAGCGCTGAAGCCCGCATAGAGCGCACAAGAGGAGCAACACATGAGCAAGAATCTCGGCGACAAACTGGTGGTCGCCATCTCCTCGCGGGCGCTGTTCGACCTCAGCGAAAGTCATCGCCTTTACCTGGCAGAGGGAGTCGAGGCCTACCGCCAGTATCAGATCGATCACGAGGACGAAGTACTGGCACCCGGTGACGCCTTCCCGCTGGTGCAAAAGCTGTTGGGCCTTAACGCTCGTCTTGGCCAGCCGCGGGTCGAGGTGGTGCTGGTGTCGCGTAACAGTGCCGATACTGGTTTACGTGTGTTCAACTCCATCGAGCATCACGGTCTGGGTATCTACCGTGCTGCCTTTGTTGGTGGGCGCAGTCCGTATCCGTATCTGGCGGCTTTCGGCTGTCATCTGTTCCTGTCGACCGATGCGGACGATGTGCGCAGTGCGCTTGAAGCCGGGTTCGCTGCGGCGACCATCTTGTCTGGAGGTGCGCAACGAGCCGCCAGCGATGAATTGCGCATCGCTTTCGACGGAGACGCTGTGCTGTTCTCCGACGAGTCGGAACGGGTCTATCAATTGGGTGGGCTGGAGGCGTTTCAGGCCAGTGAGCGCCAATCGGCCCGCGAACCATTGCGAGGCGGACCGTTCAAGCCGTTCCTCGCCGCGCTTAACCTGCTGCAGAAGGAATTCCCCGAAGGCACCTGTCCGATCCGCACGGCGTTGGTCACCGCACGTTCAGCGCCCGCGCACGAACGGGTGATCCGCACGTTGCGCGAGTGGGATATCCGTCTTGACGAGTCGCTGTTCCTGGGCGGTCTGGACAAGTCGGCGTTCCTTGAGGCCTTCGCCGCCGATGTGTTCTTCGACGACCAGGCCGGTCATTGCGAGCGGGCGCGCAGCGTTGTCGCAACTGGCCATGTGCCGCATGGCATCAGCAACGAACCGACCCTGGGCCAGGCCGTGGATACCGGGCGCTAGACGGAACGGCACGACATCGGCGCGCTGCTAAGCTGAAGCTTGCTCTGCCCACGCGGCAGTCGAGGAGGTCGAATGATCCGTTCCATGCTGTATGCCACTGACCTCGGTGTCTACGCGCCTTTTGTCCTGCAACACGCGCTGGCATTGGCGCGCACGTTCAATGCGGAGCTTTATGTGATCCACGCCGTCGAGCCCATGGGGCAATTCGCCGAGTCGCTGCTGCAAAGCTATCTGGACGAGCAGACGTTGGACCAACTGCACAGCCAGGGGGTCAACAACGTCATGGCCAATATCGAGCAGCGAGTTCTGGAAAACTTTCGTGACGAGCTGGGCGAAGAAGCGGAGCTGGCGCTGATCAAGGCGGTGCGGGTGCGCCAGGGCGATCCGGCCCAGGTGATTCTGGAGCAGGCGCAGCGCCTGAGTGTCGACCTGCTGATCTTTGGCAGCCATAGCCAGGGGGCGGGTGTTGATATTCCTATCGGCCGCACGGCGGTGCGTCTGCTGCAGCTTTCGCCAGTACCGGTGTACATGGTGCCGTTGGCCCAGCACCTGGGGCGTCGGAAGGCTTAGGGCTGCCTTGTCAGTGGATTCCTACTAGACTGTTAAAATAGTTCTAGATTTATTCTTCAAACCACTAATATAGTTATAAATCGTCGCTGCTGCCGGTGACGCCCCAGCTGATTTGAGGGATACCTATGAAGCTTCAACAATTGCGCTACATCTGGGAAGTGGCGCACCACGACCTCAACGTCTCCGCGACAGCGCAGAGTCTGTATACGTCCCAGCCGGGTATCAGCAAGCAGATCCGCTTGCTCGAGGACGAATTGGGCGTTGAAGTGTTCGCCCGCAGCGGCAAGCACCTGACCCGCGTGACCCCGGCCGGTGAGCGTATCATCACCACCGCTGGCGAGATCCTGCGCAAGGTTGAAAGCATCAAGCAGATTGCTCAGGAATTCTCCAACGAGAAGAAGGGCACCCTGTCGATTGCCACCACCCACACCCAGGCGCGCTATGCGTTGCCACCGGTGATCAGCAGCTTCATCAAGCAGTACCCGGAAGTGGCCTTGCACATGCATCAGGGTTCGCCGATGCAGATCGCTGAAATGGCTGCCGACGGCACCGTCGATTTTGCCATTGCCACCGAAGCCCTGGAACTGTTCGGTGACCTGGTCATGATGCCGTGCTATCGCTGGAATCGTTGCGTGGTGGTGCCGCAAGGCCATCCGCTGACCAAGTTGCCCAAGCTGACCCTCGAAGCCCTGGCCGAATACCCGATCGTTACTTATGTGTTCGGTTTCACCGGCCGCTCCAAGCTTGACGAAGCCTTCAGTCATCGCGGCCTGACCCCGAAAGTGGTGTTCACCGCCGCTGACGCCGACGTTATCAAAACCTATGTACGCCTGGGTCTGGGCGTGGGCATCGTGGCCAAGATGGCGGTCGATACCAAGCTCGACAATGACCTGGTGGTCCTTGATGCCAGCGAACTGTTCGAGTCCAGCGTGACCAAGATCGGCTTCCGTCGTGGCACGTTCCTGCGTGGCTTCATGTGCGACTTCATCGAGAAGTTTGCCCCGCACCTGACCCGTGAAGTGATGGCCAAGGCCATCCAGTGCCACAACAAGCAAGAGCTTGAAGAGCTGTTTGCGGATGTCGAGTTGCCGGTGCATTGATACCAGCAGCAGGCATGAAAAAACCGGCCATCGTGCCGGTTTTTTCTTGTCCTCGGTTCGGCTCAGAAAATGATGAGCATAAGAGTGCCAATGTAGATCGACGCCATCAGCAGCGCGGTGCCCATGCCCCACTGGAATTTGCTCAGCGCACCCCGCCAGGCGAGTCTGGCCAGGCCAAGGCTCAATGCGAGCATGAATGCGCTGAAGGCAATCGCAGCCAGTGGCCGGTGCAATCCCGGGCTGTCGTTGTGTATCCCCATGGCAATCAGCAGCAAGGTCATGAGCACTTGGCGCTCGAGCAGGCTGCTACGTAGTTGGCGCAGCAGGCTTGCTTGCAATTGCTCGCGTGGCGGCAGGCCAGGCGCCAGGAGCAGTTCGGCCAAGGTCGCGCGGTTGCGTCCGTGAAGGTCGATCAGCGTGCCTATGGGTTGCATGGGCGCCCAGACCAACAGGGCCGCCACCCACATGGCAAGGAAGCCACTGTTGTAGTCCGGCTCTATCCAGTAGACGAACGTCATGACGCTTGCCAGTGCCAGGTATGTCAGATACCGGCCGCGTTTACCGTATATCTGCTCGATGGTCTGGCAACTGCGGCCAAGCAGGGCGGCCATGCGCTCCTGGCACTGTTGGTTCTGATAGGGAGCGCTGCTGCTGACAACGTCTGGTGCTGCAGCCGTGCACGCCTTGCCTGTGCCCGGCGAGCCAAAGGTGAGTCCGTTCAGTGCTACTCCCAGTGGCGTCATGAGCTTTGTCCGTGGACGCTGCGAATGGTACTGCCACAGTGCCCAGGTCAACAGCAGCGCCAGTACGCCTAGCAGAGCACTTTGGCCGGGGTTGGCGAGCACAGGCCAGTAAAGGCTGAGCAGGGTTACCGGGATGAAGTTCAAGGCCCACGGCATACTGATGGTCAGCAAGCCGAAACATGAACCCAGCCATAATGCCGCCGCCAACTGCGGGAGGTGATGGCTGGCCGTTGGCCATAGCACCAGGCACATCAGTGGTGGGGTGATACTCAATGCCATGTGCATGCCGACTGCGCCCAGCAAGGTGCGACGAACCTTGGGTGCGCGTAAAGCAATCATGTTCCAGGTCAGGTTGCACAGCCTTGGGCCATGGAACAGCCACCACAGGGCGGCGGCAACGGCCCAGGTGAAAGGCCAGGCCAGTGATGCCTGGTCTTCAGGCGCGAGGTGCCAGAGGCTGACACCGATAGCCAGCGTCAGCACGTAGCACAGAGCGCCCACAGCGAGCAGCCACGAGCCGAAGAACAGCGGCTTGAGCGCCGAGACCTTCATGCTGCCAGCTCCATGAACAGGTCTTCCAGGCTAAGGCGCAATTCATCCTTGAGCTGGTCAACTTCGGCATACAGTCGCAGCTGACCCTGATGGATCAGGGCGACATGAGAGGCGATGCGCTCCAGGTCGGAAAGGATGTGTGTCGAGAACACCACGGTGCTGCCATGTTCGCTCGCCAGCTCGACGATTTCCCGCAGCAATTCGCGACGAGCCAGTGGATCAAGGGCTGCGGCCGGTTCGTCCAGCACCAGCAGGCGCGGGCGTGGGGCCAGGGCGCGAATGATCGCTACTTGCTGGCGTTGGCCTGGGGAGAGGCTGTGAATCAGGCGCTGGCTGTCCAGATTCCAGCGCTGCAGCAGCGTTTCGGCCAGCTCGCTGTCCCAGGTCGGGTACAGGCTGGCAAAGAACGTCAGGGCCTCGCCGACTTTCATCCAGTGCAGACTGCCGCCCTGTTGTGGCACATAACTCAAGGCGGCCTTGTCTTGGTCATCGATCTGGTTGGCAGGTTTGCCAAACAACCGGGCCTCACCACTGTCAGCCTGGCGCAGCCCCAGCAGGCACTCGATCAGGGTGCTTTTGCCTGCACCATTGCGTCCCAGCAAACCCAGTACCGTTCCCGGTTCGATGTTCAGCGAAACACCGTCCAGTGCCATGTGATCCTTGTAGCGTTTGGTCAGACCGTGGGCTTCGACCACGGGGGGCAGGTTACTCATTGCGATCCTTCGAAAGCGCTGCTTCGTTCATGAGAGGGGTAAGGGCCTCGACCAATTGTTCGAGGCTAAGGTCCAGCTGTCGGGCCTGGCGGGCCAGTTCCTGCAAGGTCGGCTGCAGCACCTGCAGGCGTGTTTCTGTCGGGGTGACGGCCTGACGATCGGCAGCGACCTGCATGCCCTTGCCACGCTGGCGCTCCAGCAGGCCCTGGGCTTCCAGCAAGGCATAGGCTTTGGAAACGGTCATCGGGTTGATGGCATGAGCGGCGGCCACTTCGCGCACCGAGGGCAGGCGGGTGCCGGGTGGGCAGGTTCCGGCGCTGATCAGGCGGGTGATCTGGCCGACGATCTGGCGATAGATCGGGTCGGGAGAGCTGGGCTCGATGTGTAGTGTCATGGCGTCCATGTGTATTAGTGTAGCAATACACTATGGGCGCTAGGCAAGTGCTTTCTTTCGGGCATGAAAAAACCGGCCGAAGCCGGTTTTGCGAATCTGGAAGAACGTCAGCCTTTGCTGATCAGGTTGCCGGCATGCAGGCCGCATTCCTTCTGGGTCGACTCTTCCCACCACCAGCGGCCTTCGCGTTCGTGCTGGTTCGGCAGTACCGGGCGGGTGCAAGGTTCGCAACCGATGCTGATGAAGCCGCGCTCGTGCAGGCTGTTGTATGGCAGCTCGAGCATGCGGATATAGCCCCAGACCTCTTCGCTGCTCATCTGCGCCAACGGGTTGAACTTGAACAGGGTACGCTCGGGGGTAGAGAACGCGCTGTCGATTTCCAGTGCCGCCACCTGGCTGCGGGTGCCGGGGCTCTGGTCGCGGCGCTGGCCGGTGGCCCAGGCGCTGACGGTGCTGAGTTTGCGGCGCAGCGGTTCGATCTTGCGGATGCCGCAGCATTCGCTGTGGCCATCTTTGTAGAAGCTGAACAAGCCTTTCTCTTTGACAAACGGGTCAAGTTTGCTGCGATCAGGGGAGAGGATCTCGATCGGCAGGTTGTAGAACTCGCGCACCTGATCGATGAAGCGGTAGGTTTCCGGGTGCAGGCGGCCGGTGTCGAGGCTGAACACCTTGACGTTCTTGTTCAGCTTCCAGGCCATGTCCACCAGCACCACGTCTTCGGCGCCGCTGAAGGAGATCCACAGGTCGTCGCCAAAGTGTTCGAAGGCAAGCTTGAGGATGTCTTGCGGGGACTTGTCGGCATAAGTCGCGGCCAGGGCGGCGACGTCGAAGGGTTGGCTCATCAGGCGGCTTCCGGTCATTGAATGGCGCTTGGCGCTCGTAATACCACGATCTTAACAAAAATTGCCGGGGCCGACGCCGCACATGTAGAGTGCGGCTTCCCATTTTTGGCGTTGTTCGAGGAGTGTGCTGTGGAAATTGCCTGTCTCGACCTGGAAGGCGTACTGGTCCCGGAGATCTGGATCGCCTTTGCGGAAAAAACCGGAATCGAATCATTGCGGGCCACCACCCGTGATATTCCCGATTACGATGTGCTGATGAAGCAGCGCCTGCGCATTCTCGATGAGCATGGGCTGAAGCTTTCCGATATCCAGGCAGTAATCGCCACCCTCAAGCCGCTGGACGGCGCCATCGAATTCGTTGACTGGTTGCGCGAGCGTTTCCAGGTGGTGATTCTCTCTGACACCTTCTACGAATTCTCCCAGCCGCTGATGCGCCAGCTGGGCTTCCCGACCTTGCTCTGCCATCGGCTGATCACTGACGAAACGGACCGGGTGACCGGCTACCAGTTGCGCCAGAAAGATCCCAAGCGCCAGTCGGTGCTGGCGTTCAAGAGCCTGTACTACCGGGTGATTGCTGCCGGTGACTCGTACAACGACACCACCATGCTGGGTGAGGCTGACGCAGGGATTCTGTTCCATGCGCCGGAGAATGTGATCCGCGAGTTCCCGCAGTTTCCGGCGGTGCATGATTTCGAGGCGTTGAAGAAAGAGTTCATCAAGGCTTCGAATCGGTCTCTGAGTCTCTGAGTCTCTGATGGGTTTGGGGCTGGTCTGCACCGTACGCGGACCGGTCCATCGCCGGCAAGGCCGGCTCCCACAATGGTCCAGTGCATACAGGGCCTGTGGGAGCCGGCCTTGCCGGCGATGCTTTTTAAAGGCTTTGCAGGGTGTCGAGCAGCACCTTCACCTTGGTGATCGACTCTTCATACTCCGCCTGCCAGTCCGAATCGGCCACCACCGCACCACCACCCCAGCAGCACACCTGGCCATCCTTGACCAGCAAGCTGCGAATGGCGATCGAGCTGTCCATTTCGCCGCGCACGTCGACGTACAGCAATGACCCGCAATACAGCGCCCGACGGCTAGGCTCCAGCTCGTCGATGATCTGCATGGCGCGAATCTTCGGTGCGCCGGTGATCGAGCCGCCGGGGAAGCTGCCGGCGATCAAGTCCAGGGCGTCCTTGTCGGCGGCCAGCTGGCCGGTGACGCTGCTGACCAGGTGATGCACGTTGGGGTAGCTTTCCAGGCTGAACAGCTCCGGCACTTTCACCGAGCCGATCTCGCAGGTGCGGCCCAGGTCGTTGCGCAGCAGGTCGACGATCATCAGGTTCTCCGCACGGTCCTTGCTGCTGGCCAGCAGTTCGGCGCCGTTGCGTGCGTCCTCTACCGGGTCTGCGCTGCGTGGCCGGGTGCCCTTGATCGGACGGGTCTCGACCCGGCCTTCACTGACCTGGATGAAACGCTCCGGCGAGAAACTCAGCAGCGTGCTGCCATCGGCCAGGGTCTGGAAGCCGGAAAAAGGCGTCGGGCAGACCTGACGCACCGCCAGGTAGGCATGCCAGGGGTCGCCCTGGCATGGCGCGCGAAAACGCTGGGTGAGATTGATCTGGTAGCAGTCACCGGCATGGATGTACGCCTGCACCCGCTCAAAGGCCTGGTGATAGTCCTCGGCGCTGATGTCGCCGCGCATCGGTGCCAGCAATGAGAAGTGCGTCTCGCTGTTCGGCACGGGGGCATCGAACAGTGCAATCAGACGCTGGCGCTCGCTCTCGGCCAGGCTCGGGTGAAACAGCAACTGGCTGCGCCCGAGCTGATGGTCGCTGATCAGTGCCCAGGCATACAGGCCGAGGCTGGCGTCGGCCAGGCCGAGGTCGTCGGCAGCCAGGCTCGGCAGCTGCTCCAGGCGCCGTCCGAAGTCGTAGCTCAGGTAGCCGATCAGGCCGCCGGCAAAGGGCAGTTCGACGCCGTCTGGCAGGGTTGCCCGTCCCAGTTGTGCAAGGCTGGCGCGCAGGCGCTGCAGGTAGGCTTCACCGCTTTCGGCGGCTTGCGGTGCCAGGGTTTGCACTGGCCAGGCGCTGAGCAGGTCGAAACGGCCGCGCTCGGCGTTTGGGCGGGCGCTGTCGAGCAGCACGGCACCGGGTGCCTGGCGGATACGCGCAAAGTAGGCCGCAGGGTCGGCGAGGTAGGGCAGGGGATGGAGCGTACAGGTCGGCATGCAAGTAACAGCTATGAATGCGGGGAGGCGATTGTAGTCCTGTGTAGGAAATGCGCCTAGCGCAGACTACGACCTTGAGTGCCTTGCCGGCGTCGGCCAGGGCTGGCTGACGCAGGCAAGGTGGGTTGCACTCAGTTGGACGGTACGTGACCGAACAGCTCCTGGGCGAAGCGTACGCGCTCTTCGGCGGTTTCCTGGCGGCCGTCTTTGGCCAGTTGCTCCAGATGCGCTTCCACCGCGTGAGTACGCTTGGTCAGGCCGCAGTCGTTGGCGATCTGGATGTTCAGGCCGGGACGGGCGTTGAGCTCGAGAATCAACGGGCCCTTGTCCTGGTCCAGAACCATGTCGACACCGATGTAGCCCAGCCCGCACAGCTCGTAGCAGCCGGCGGCCAGCTTCATGAAGCCGTCCCAGTTCGGCAGTTGCACGCCGTCTACCGCGTTGGTGGTGTCCGGGTGCTTGCTGATGATGTTGTTCAGCCAGGTACCGCGCAGGGTCACGCCGGTCGCCAGGTCTACACCGACACCGATGGCGCCCTGGTGCAGGTTGGCCTTGCCGCCGGACTGGCGGGTCGGCAGGCGCAGCATGGCCATCACCGGGTAACCCATCAGGACGATGATGCGGATGTCCGGCACACCTTCATAGCTGATGCTTTTGAAGATCTGGTCGGGGGTCACCCGGTACTCGATCAGGGCACGGTCGCGGTGGCCGCCCAGCGAGTACAGGCCGGTGAGGATGCTGGAGATCTGGTGCTCGATTTCCTCGTGGCTGATGATCTTGCCCGAGACCGTGCGATAACGGTCTTCGAAGCGATCGGCGACCACCAGGATGCCGTCACCGCCGGCGCCCTGGGCAGGCTTGACGACGAAGTCGTTGCGCTGGCCGATGATCTCGCCGAGTTTTTCGATCTCTTTCTCGGTGGAGATGATCCCGTACATTTCCGGCACGTGAATGCCGGCCTTGATCGCACGCTCCTTGGTGATGATCTTGTCATCGACGATCGGGTACAGATGGCGCTTGTTGTACTTGAGGACGTAGTCCGCATTGCGCCGGTTGATACCCATGATGCCCCGGGCCTCCAGGGCTTTCCAGGTTTTCCAGAGACCGAACATCAGGCGTCAGCCTTCACGAAAGCTTTGAAACGCACCAGCTCCGTCAGGCGGTAGCCGCGGTAGCGACCCATCGCCAGCATGAAGCCCACCAGAATCAGCAGTACCGCCGGGAAGGTGAAGACGAAGTACACCAGCTCCGGCACGCTCATCAGCAGGTGCGCCAGGGAGGCGGCGAACAGGGTGCCGATGGCGACTTTCATCGCATGGCCACCGCCACGCTCTTCCCAGGTGATCGACAGGCGTTCGATGGTCATGGTCAGGATCACCATCGGGAACAGCGCCACCGACAGGCCGCGCTCCAGGCCCAGCTTGTGGCTGAACAGGCTGATGGCGGCGATCAGCACCACGACGAAGGTCAGCACCACCGACAGGCGCGGCAGCATCTGCAGCTTCAGGTGCTCAAGATAGGAGCGCAGTGACAGGCCGAGAGCGGTAATCACCGTGAACAGGATGATACCGAAGCCCAGCTGGGTTTCACGGAAGGCCAGGGCGATCAGTACCGGGGTGAAGGTACCCAGGGTCTGCAGGCCGATCAGGTTGCGCAGCACCAGGATCACCAGCACGCCGATCGGGATCATCACCATGATCATGAAGGTCTGCTGGGTCTGCAGCGGCAGGCCGTACAGCGAGTATTCGAGGAAGTCGGCGTCGGTGTTCTCGTCGGTCAGCTTGGCCAGGCGGATGGCGTTCATCTCGCTGTTGTTCAGGCTGAAGCTGACGTTGGCTTTCTTGCCGCCATCGACGGTGATCAGGCTGTCATCACCGGTCCACCACAGCAGGCGGTCGGTCGGCAGGCCCTGTTCGCCGGTATCCGGGTTGAAGTACAGCCAGTCGGTGCCGTTGAAGCTGCGCAGCCACAGTTCAGGGGTTTGCGGCTGGTCGGCGACCAGGCGGATGGTGTGGACCTTTTCCACCGGCACGTGGGCGATGGACAGCAGCAGGTCGATGACCTTGGCTTTGTTCAGCGACGAGGTGTCACCGGCAAGCAGCAGCTTGACGTTGTCGTCATTGAGGTTGTTGACCCGCTTGATGGTTTCGCTGACAAAGGTCTCGACGTCCGCCGAGTGCTGGCGGATCGGTGCCATCAGGGCTTCGGCGGCGATCTTTTCCGGGCCTTCTACGGCCAGGCTGTCGCGGAAAGTCGGGCCCTTGATCTTGGCTTTTTCGGTGCTGTAGCGCTTGGTCAGGACCAGGCGGTAGTACAGGGTCTGGTTGCCGCTGGCGCGACGGGCCGACCAGGTGACCTTGCGGTTGCCGTCGACGCGGTTGACGCTGACCCCGTAGTTGTTGGAGATGAAGCTCTCATTGAGGCTGACGTAGTCGCGGTTCAGCGGCGGTACGAACATCTGTACCTTGATCGGGTCCTTGGGGTTGGCGACGAACTCGACCTTGGCGTCGATGTTCCACAGGTCGTCGGTCTCGTCTTCGGTCACCGGAATCCCGAGAAAGAAGATCTGATAGGCCGTGACGATGATGCCCAGTAGCACCAGTACGGTGATCAGGACTTTCAGATGAAGGGTAAGAGAGCGCATCGGGATTACTCTGCGGTGTGAGCGACAGGGGCGCAGGCAGGTTTGCCGGCCGCGTATTTAAGGCTTGGGTCGACCAGCGCATCGAAGTGCTTGAGTGCCTCGGAGCCGATCAGCAGTGGGTACTGGAACGCGCTGCGGTCGGTCAGGTTCACTTCGATCACGCGTTGGGCCGTGCCCATGCAGATGTTCAGTTCAATCACCGGGCGGGCGGTATAGGCCTTGCCCTCATCCGGGTTGTAATCGCCGGCGCGCCGCTTGATCTTGCTGACACGGGCCAGCGGTCGTTCTATCGGATGCGCGTGGGCGGCGTCAATCGCCAGGTAGAAGCGTACCCAGGATTCGCCATTGCGCTTGAAGCGCTTGATGTCGCGGGCGCTGAGCGAGGCAGTCTTGGCCCCGGTATCGAGCTTGGCGGCAACCTCCAGGTCGATATCGGCGAGGCGGGCGTATTCATTAAGGCCGTACACGGTCTTTTCCGCAGCCTGGCCAACGGCAGGCAACAAAAACAGGCTGAGCAACAGTAGAAGGGGCGTAAGTCTCATAAATCCTGGCGCGGTGCTGTGCGGTGTTCGGGTCAAGGCCACTGGCAGTACTGCGCAAGCTTCCTCGTTTATCTGCCATCACCACAAAATGATGACAAGCCCACTATTCATGCCCTGTGTGGGGCGCGGCATTCTATCACGCTGGTGTGCTGGCGCCAGCGGCTGCACTCAGACAACACCTCGGCAGGTGAAGTTCGTTCTTAGACGATTGTCGACAATATTGATTTTGTCTTTGACTATGCCGCTCGATTTGGCTAGTTTTGGCCTCATTGATTTATGAGGTGTCGACAATATGCTGGACACAGCCCAAGCCCCCGGCGCAACCGCAGAGGATACCGAAACCCTCTCGGAAAACGTCTTCCGGCGCATCCAGGCGGCCATCGTCAAGGGCGAGATCGCCCCTGGCAGCAAGATCTCCGAGCCTGAGCTGGCGCGCACCTACGGCATCAGCCGCGGGCCGCTGCGCGAGGCGATCCATCGCCTGGAAGGCCAGCGCCTGCTGGTGCGCGTGCCGCATGTCGGCGCGCGGGTGGTATCGCTGAGCCATGCCGAGCTGATCGAGCTGTACGAGATCCGCGAGTCCCTGGAAGGCATGGCCTGTCGCCTGGCTGCCGAGCGTATGAGCGTAGCCGAGATCGACGAGCTGCGCCGGGTCCTCGATACCCACGAGCGCGATGCCACCTTTCAGGCCGGCCTGGGTTACTACCAGCAGGAAGGCGATTACGACTTCCACTACCGGATTATCCAGGGCAGCGGCAACCGTACCCTGGTGCAGATGCTCTGCGGCGAGCTGTACCAACTGGTGCGCATGTACCGCATCCAGTTTTCCGCCACGCCCAACCGGCCACACCAGGCGTTCGCCGAACACCACCGGATTCTCGATGCCATCGCCGACCGTGACGGCGAACTGGCCGAGCTCTTGATGCGCCGTCACATCGGCGCTTCCAAACGCAATATCGAGCGTCATTACCTGGACGCTACCAGCCCACGAGGTGAGTCATGAGTCAGAAAAGCAGTCCCGGCCAGCGCTTTCGCGATGCAGTTGCCGCCGAACACCCCCTGCAGGTTGTCGGTGCGATCAACGCCAACCATGCATTGCTGGCCAAGCGTGCCGGTTTCAAGGCCATCTACCTCTCGGGTGGCGGTGTCGCCGCAGGCTCCCTGGGCCTGCCGGACCTGGGTATCACCGGGCTGGATGACGTACTGACCGACGTCCGTCGTATCACCGACGTCTGCGACCTGCCGCTGCTGGTGGATGTCGACACCGGTTTCGGTTCCTCGGCGTTCAACGTCGCCCGTACCGTCAAGTCGATGATCAAGTTCGGCGCGGCGGCGATCCACATCGAGGACCAGGTCGGCGCCAAGCGTTGCGGCCATCGTCCGAACAAGGAAATCGTTTCCCAGCAGGAAATGGTCGACCGCATCAAGGCGGCGGTGGATGCCCGTACCGACGACAGCTTCGTGATCATGGCGCGCACTGACGCCCTGGCCGTCGAAGGCCTGGAATCTGCGCTGGAGCGTGCCGCTGCGTGTATCGAAGCGGGTGCCGACATGGTGTTCCCGGAAGCCATTACCGAGCTTGCGATGTACAAGACCTTCGCCGACCGGATCAAGGCGCCGATCCTGGCCAACATCACCGAATTCGGTGCGACCCCGCTGTACACCACCGAAGAACTGGCGTCGGTCGACGTATCGCTGGTGCTCTACCCGCTGTCGGCGTTCCGCGCCATGAACAAGGCGGCCGAGAATGTCTACACCGCGCTGCGTCGCGATGGCACGCAGAAAAACGTCATCGACACCATGCAGACCCGGATGGAACTGTACGACGCCATCAACTACCACGCGTTCGAGCAAAGCCTCGACGCCCTGTTCGCCCAGAAGAAGGGCTGAACACCTGCTGAACCCTGTAGATGCGGGCTTGCCCCGCGATTAGCCAAAGATTCCATAACAAATTCAAGAGTGGAGAAAAGCGATGGCCGAAGCAAAAGTACTCAGTGGAGCCGGCCTGCGTGGTCAAGTGGCCGGGCAAACTGCACTGTCGACAGTCGGACAGGCCGGAGCCGGCCTGACCTACCGTGGTTATGACGTCCGTGACCTGGCCGCTGGCGCCGAATTCGAAGAAGTCGCCTACCTGCTGCTGTACGGCGATCTGCCGAGTGCAGCCCAGCTGGCCGAGTACAAAGGCAGGCTCAAGACCCTGCGCGACCTGCCACAAGCGCTGAAAGAAGTGCTCGAGCGCATCCCCGCCGATGCACATCCGATGGATGTGATGCGTACCGGTTGCTCGGTGCTTGGCACCCTGGAACCCGAGCTGACCTTCGAACAGCAGCGCGACAAGACCGATCGCCTGCTGGCCCTGTTCCCGGCGGTGATGTGCTACTGGTACCGCTTCACCCACCATGGCGTGCGCATCGACTGCACCAGCGACGAAGACACCATCGGCGGCCACTTCCTGCACCTGCTGCACGGCAAGAAGCCGAGCGAGCTGCACGTAAAAGTGATGAACGTCTCGCTGATCCTCTACGCCGAGCACGAATTCAACGCTTCGACCTTCACCGCCCGCGTTTGTGCTTCGACCCTGTCGGACCTGTACTCGTGCATCACTGCAGCCATCGGTTCGCTGCGCGGCCCGCTGCATGGTGGTGCCAACGAAGCGGCGATGGAGCTGATCGAGCGCTTCCAGAGCCCGCAGGAAGCGGTTGCCGAGCTGCTGCAGATGCTCGAGCGCAAAGACAAGATCATGGGCTTCGGTCACGCCATCTACAAAGAGTCCGACCCGCGTAACGAAGTGATCAAGGGCTGGTCGAAACAGCTTGCCGACGAAGTTGGTGACACTGTGCTGTATCCGGTGTCCGAAGCCATCGACAAGACCATGTGGGAGCAGAAGAAGTTGTTCCCCAACGCCGACTTCTACCATGCCTCGGCGTATCACTTCATGGGCATCCCGACCAAGCTGTTCACCCCGATCTTCGTCTGCTCGCGCCTGACCGGCTGGGCCGCCCACGTGTTCGAACAGCGTGCCAACAACCGCATCATCCGTCCGAGCGCCGAATACACCGGCGTTGAGCAGCGCAAGTTCGTGCCAATCGAACAACGCTGAGCCTGGCTCATTGAGCCAGCACCGGAGTTTGAGCAGTTGTTGTGGGAGCCGGCCTTGCCGGCGATGGAATCAACGCGGTGTCAGTTGTTCCGCGGTGTTTGCATCGCTGGCAAGGCCAGCTCCCACAGGTTCCGGGCTGGCCTTGCCACCGACCTTACCGTGATTGAGTCCCTGTGCCATGAATACTGAATTTCGCAAGAACCTGCCGGGCACTGGCCTGGATTATTTCGACGCTCGTGCCGCTGTCGACGCGATCGCGCCCGGCGCTTATGACCGTCTTCCCTACACCTCGCGCGTGCTGGCGGAAAACCTTGTACGCCGCTGCGATCCGGCGACCCTCAATGCCTCGCTGAGTCAGCTGATCGAGCGCAAGCGCGACCTCGACTTCCCGTGGTTCCCGGCCCGTGTGGTGTGCCACGATATCCTTGGCCAGACCGCGCTGGTCGACCTCGCCGGCCTGCGTGACGCCATCGCTGATGGCGGCGGTGACCCGGCCCAGGTCAATCCGGTGGTGCCGGTGCAACTGATCGTCGACCACTCGCTGGCGGTGGAATGCGGTGGTTTCGACCCGCAGGCGTTCGAGAAGAACCGCGCCATCGAAGACCGCCGCAACGAAGACCGTTTCCACTTCATCAACTGGACCAAAAAGGCGTTCAAAAACGTCGACGTGATCCAGCCGGGCAACGGCATCATGCACCAGATCAACCTGGAGAAGATGTCGCCGGTGATCCATGCCGAGCGTGGCGTGGCTTACCCTGACACCTGTGTCGGCACCGACAGCCACACCCCGCATGTCGATGCCTTGGGTGTGATCGCCATCGGCGTCGGCGGCCTCGAAGCCGAGAACGTCATGCTCGGCCGCGCCTCGTGGATGCGCCTGCCGGAAATCGTCGGCGTCGAGCTGTCCGGCAAGCCGCAACCGGGCATTACCGCCACCGACGTGGTGCTGGCCCTGACCGAGTTCCTGCGCAAGGAAAAAGTGGTCGGTGCCTACCTCGAATTCTACGGCGAAGGCGCCCGCGCCCTGACCCTGGGCGACCGTGCGACCATCTCCAACATGGCCCCGGAATACGGCGCCACTGCAGCGATGTTCTCCATCGACCAGCAGACCATCGACTACCTCAAGCTGACCGGTCGCGAAGACGAGCAGGTCAAGCTGGTGGAAACCTACGCCAAGGTTGCCGGCCTGTGGTCCGACAGCCTGGCCAACGCCGAATATGAGCGTGTGCTGCGCTTCGACCTGTCCAGCGTCGTGCGTAACATGGCCGGTCCGTCCAACCCGCACGCCCGCGTGGCGACCAGCGATCTGGCCAGCAAGGGTATCGCCGGTCAGTGGGAAGAAGTGCCGGGGCAGATGCCTGACGGCGCGGTGATCATCGCCGCGATCACCAGCTGCACCAACACCAGTAACCCGCGCAACGTGATCGCTGCCGGCCTGCTGGCGCGCAACGCCAACAAGCTGGGGCTGATCCGCAAACCATGGGTCAAGTCGTCCCTGGCGCCAGGCTCCAAGACTGTGGCCCTGTACCTGAAAGAAGCGGGTCTTGATGCAGAGCTGGAGCAGCTTGGTTTCGGCATCGTGGCCTTTGCCTGCACCACCTGCAACGGCATGTCCGGTGCGCTGGATCCGGTGATCCAGCAGGAAATCATCGACCGCGATCTGTACGCCACCGCCGTGCTGTCGGGCAACCGCAACTTCGACGGGCGTATTCACCCTTACGCCAAGCAGGCGTTCCTGGCTTCGCCACCGCTGGTGGTGGCTTACGCCATTGCCGGGACCATCCGCTTCGACATCGAGAAAGATGTGCTGGCAGTGGTCGATGGCAAGGAAATCCGCCTCAAGGATATCTGGCCGAGCGATGAAGAGATCGATGCCGTGGTCAAGGCCGCGGTCAAGCCGGAACAGTTCCGCCAGGTCTACATCCCGATGTTCGCCATTCAGGAAGACACCGGACCGAAAGTCGATCCGTTGTACGACTGGCGTGAGATGAGCACCTACATCCGTCGTCCGCCGTATTGGGAAGGCGCCCTGGCCGGAGAGCGTACGCTCAAGGGTATGCGTCCGCTGGCGGTACTGCCGGACAACATCACCACCGACCACCTGTCGCCGTCGAACGCGATCATGCTCGACAGCGCCGCCGGTGAATACCTGGCGAAAATGGGCCTGCCGGAAGAGGACTTCAACTCCTACGCAACCCACCGCGGCGATCACCTGACCGCACAGCGCGCTACCTTCGCCAACCCGAAACTGTTCAACGAAATGGTTCAGGAAGGCGGCAAGGTCAAGCAGGGCTCGCTGGCGCGGATCGAGCCGGAAGGCAAGGTCACCCGCATGTGGGAAGCCATCGAAACCTACATGGAGCGCAAGCAGCCGCTGATCATCGTTGCCGGTGCCGACTACGGTCAGGGTTCGTCCCGTGACTGGGCGGCCAAGGGCGTGCGTCTGGCGGGTGTCGAGGCCATCGTCGCCGAAGGTTTCGAGCGCATCCACCGCACCAACCTGGTGGGCATGGGGGTGTTGCCGCTGGAGTTCAAACCGGGAGTGAACCGCAAGACCCTGGACATCGACGGCACCGAGACCTTCGACGTGATCGGCGAGCGTACCCCGCGGGCCACCCTGACCCTGGTGATCACCCGTCACACCGGTGAGCGCGTAGAGGTGCCGGTGACCTGCCGCCTGGATACCGCTGAAGAAGTCTCGATCTACGAAGCGGGCGGGGTGCTGCAGCGCTTTGCCCAGGACTTCCTCGAGTCGGCGGCGGTTTGATCGGTTGAGGTACAGCTGATCCTTGTGGGAGCCGGCCTTGCCGGCGATGAAATCAACGTGGTGTCAGTCAATCCGCGGCGTCTGCATCGCTGGCAAGGCCAGCTCCCACACAGCCTTAAGTTTGCGTGTTTTTTCACAGGACAAGATTCCCATGGCTCACGTACCCCAGATCAAAATCCCCGCCACCTACATCCGTGGCGGCACCAGCAAAGGCGTGTTCTTCCGCCTCCAGGACCTGCCTGAGCGCGCGCAGGTGCCGGGCCCGGCCCGTGACGCACTGCTGCTGCGGGTAATCGGCAGCCCCGACCCTTACGGCAAGCAGATTGATGGTATGGGTGGCGCGACCTCCAGCACCAGCAAGACCGTGATCCTCTCGCACAGCACCAAGGCCGATCACGATGTCGACTACCTGTTCGGTCAGGTGTCGATCGACAAGGCCTTCGTCGACTGGAGCGGCAACTGCGGCAACCTCTCGGCAGCGGTTGGCTCCTTTGCCATCAGCGCCGGTCTGGTCGACAGCAGCCGTATACCGCAGAACGGTATCGCCACCGTGCGCATCTGGCAGGCCAACATCGGCAAGACCATCATCGCCCACGTGCCGGTCACCAACGGCGAAGTGCAGGAAACCGGTGATTTCGAACTGGATGGCGTGACCTTCCCGGCGGCTGAAGTACAACTCGAATTCATGGACCCGGCCGCCGACGAAGACGGCGAGGGCGGTTCGATGTTCCCCACCGGCAACCTGATCGATGACCTGGTGGTGCCTGGTATCGGCACCCTCAAGGCAACCCTGATCAACGCCGGTATCCCGACCATCTTTATCCAGGCCGAAGCCATCGGCTACACCGGCACCGAGCTGCAGGACGCGATCAACCGCGACCCCGAGGCCCTGGCCCGATTCGAAACGATTCGCGCCTATGGCGCCGTACGCATGGGCCTGATCGAGCACATCGATGAAGCCGCCAAGCGCCAGCACACCCCGAAAGTCGCCTTTGTTGCACCGCCGACCGCTTATCAGTCGTCCAGCGGTAAAGCGGTGGCGGCGGCAGACGTTGATCTATTGGTACGTGCGCTGTCGATGGGCAAATTGCACCACGCCATGATGGGCACTGCAGCTGTGGCCATAGGTACCGCTGCGGCGGTTCCCGGCACCCTGGTCAACCTCGCGGCCGGTGGTGGCGAGCGCAGCGCCGTACGTTTCGGTCACCCCTCGGGCACCCTGCGCGTTGGCGCCGAGGCTCGGCAGGTGAACGGTGAGTGGACTGTTACCAAAGCAATCATGAGCCGCAGTGCGCGGATACTGATGGAGGGCTGGGTGCGGGTACCCGGTGATGCCTTCTAACCAGTAAAGGCGCTTGGCTCCCTGTTACCTACAACAGAGAGATTTGAAATGAGTGCCAACGTTGATCTGAACAACCGCCCCGACTATGACCGGGTGCTGCAGGATATCGCTGACTATGTCCTGAATTACCAGGTCGGGTCCGCGCCGGCGCTGGATACGGCGCGTAACTGCTTGATGGACACCCTGGGCTGCGGCCTGCTGGCGTTGCGCTTCCCGGAATGCACCAAGCACCTGGGGCCGCTGGTGGAGGGCACCGTGGTGCCGTACGGCGCGCGGGTGCCGGGCACCAGCTACCGCCTGGACCCGGTCAAGGCCGCCTGGGACATCGGTTGTATCGTCCGTTGGCTCGATTTCAACGACACCTGGCTGGCCGCCGAGTGGGGGCACCCCTCGGACAACCTCGGCGGCATCCTGGCGGTGGCCGACCACCTTTCGCAAAAGCGCGTGGCCAATGGCGAAGCCCCCTTGAATATGCGGGCAGTGCTGGAAGCCATGGTCATGGCTCACGAAATCCAGGGGGTGATTGCCCTGGAGAATTCCTTCAACCGTGTTGGCCTCGATCATGTGTTGTTGGTCAAGGTCGCCTCCACGGCGGTCTGCGCCAGGCTCATGGGCGCCAATCGCGAGCAAATGCTGTCGGCGCTGTCTCATGCCTTTGTCGATGGACAGGCACTGCGTACCTATCGTCATGCCCCTAATGCCGGTTCACGCAAGTCCTGGGCGGCGGGGGATGCCTCGAGCCGCGGTGTACGCCTGGCGGATATCGCCCTGCGTGGCGAGATGGGAATTCCGGGTGTTCTGACGGCGCCGCAGTGGGGTTTCTACGATGTGCTGTTCAGCCACACCAACAAGGATCTGGCGCTCAAGCCTGAAGACAAACGAGCCTTCAGCTTCTCTCAGCCGTTCGCCAGCTATGTGATGGAAAACGTGCTGTTCAAGATCAGCTTCCCTGCCGAGTTCCATGCCCAGACAGCCTGTGAGGCGGCGGTGACCCTGCACCCGCTGGTGCGTAATCGCCTGCATGAAGTCGAGCGGATCGTCATTACCACCCATGAGTCGGCGATTCGCATCATCTCCAAGGTTGGCAAACTGGCCAACGCTGCCGACCGTGATCATTGCATTCAGTACATGACCGCTGTGCCGCTGATCTTCGGCGACCTGGTGGCTGAGCAATACGAGGATGAATTCCACGCTGCCCATCCGCTCATTGACCGTTTGCGCGAGAAGATGGAGGTCGTCGAAGACCCGCGTTTTACCCGCGAGTACCTGGAGGCCGACAAGCGTTCGATCGCCAATGCCGTGCAGGTGTTCTTCAATGATGGATCAAGCACCGAACAGGTGGTGGTGGAGTACCCGATTGGCCATCGCCGGCGTCGGGCTGAAGGGATTCCATTGCTTGAGGAGAAGTTCAAGGCCAACCTGGCGACGCGCTTTGCCGGGCAGCGGGTGAACGAGATCTTTGCCTTGTGCAAGGATCAGGCGGCGCTTGAGGCGACGGCGGTGCATCGGTTTGTAGATCTGTTTGTGATTTGAGGGCCTAATCGCCGGCAAGGCCGGCTCCCACAAGGGAATGGACTATTCAGTTCCTGTGGGAGCTGGCTTTGCCAGCGATGGCCTGCACAGCAGGCCCAAAAAAAACCCCGCCGGTTGGCGGGGTTTTTTTACGCTAGGTCAGCTTACGCTTGAACAACCGGGATGTTGGCGCTCGCAGCGGCTTCACGGAACTCGGCGATCTGGTCGAAGCTCAGGTAGCGGTAAACGTCGGCAGCCATGCTGTCGATGTTCTTCGCGTACTCCATGTACTCTTCGACGGTTGGCAGCTTGCCCAGGATCGAGGCAACAGCAGCCAGCTCGGCCGAGGCCAGGTAGACGTTAGTGGCGTCGCCCAGGCGGTTCGGGAAGTTACGGGTCGAGGTCGAGACCACGGTCGAACCGGTCTGCACACGTGCCTGGTTACCCATGCACAGCGAGCAGCCTGGCATTTCCATGCGCGCACCGGCTTTGCCGTAGATGCCGTAGTAGCCTTCTTCGGTCAGCTGGTGGGCGTCCATCTTGGTTGGCGGAGCCAGCCACAGACGGGTAGGGATGCCACCCTTGACCTTTTCCAGCAGCTTGCCGGCAGCGCGGAAGTGACCGATGTTGGTCATGCACGAACCGATGAACACTTCGTCGATCTTCTCGCCCTGAACGGTCGACAGCAGACGGGCGTCGTCCGGGTCGTTCGGCGCGCAGAGCACAGGCTCTTTGACGTCGGCCAGGTCGATCTCGATGATCTCGGCGTATTCGGCGTCGGCGTCGGCTTCCAGCAGGACCGGGTTGGCCAGCCAGGCTTCCATCGCCTGGGCACGACGCTCCAGGGTACGGGCATCGCCGTAGCCTTCGCTGATCATCCAGCGCAGCAGGGTGATGTTCGACTGCAGGTACTCGGCAATGGCCTTCTCAGGCAGCTTGATCGAGCAGCCGGCGGCGGAACGTTCAGCCGAGGCGTCGGACAGTTCGAACGCTTGCTCGACGGTCAGTTCGTCGAGGCCTTCGATTTCCAGGATGCGGCCGGAGAAGGCGTTGATCTTGCCTTTCTTCTCAACGGTCAGCAGGCCTTTCTGGATGGCGTAGTAAGGGATCGCGTGGACCAGGTCGCGCAGGGTGATGCCTGGTTGCAGTTTGCCCTTGAAGCGCACCAGTACCGACTCCGGCATGTCCAGCGGCATGACGCCGGTGGCAGCGGCGAAGGCGACCAGGCCAGAACCGGCCGGGAACGAGATGCCGATCGGGAAGCGGGTGTGCGAGTCACCACCGGTACCGACGGTGTCCGGCAGCAGCATGCGGTTCAGCCAGCTGTGGATGATGCCGTCGCCTGGACGCAGGGACACGCCGCCACGGGTGCGGATGAAATCCGGCAGGGTGTGGTGGGTGGTGACGTCGATCGGCTTCGGATAGGCCGCGGTGTGGCAGAACGACTGCATGACCAGGTCAGCAGAGAAGCCCAGGCACGCCAGGTCTTTCAGTTCGTCACGGGTCATCGGGCCAGTGGTGTCCTGGGAACCGACGGTGGTCATCTTCGGCTCGCAGTAGGTGCCTGGACGAACGCCAGTCACGCCGCAGGCCTTACCGACCATTTTCTGCGCCAGGCTGTAGCCTTTGCCGGTGTCGACCGGGGCTTCAGGCAGCTTGAACAGATCGGTTGGGCCCAGGCCCAGTTCGGCACGTGCCTTCTCGGTCAGGCCACGGCCGACGATCAGCGGGATACGGCCGCCAGCGCGGACTTCGTCGAGCAGCACCGGGGTCTTCAGTTCGAAGGTGGTGATGACGTCGTCAGTGCCGTGCTTGCAGACTTTACCGGCGTACGGGTAAACGTCGATGACGTCGCCCATGCCCAGGTTGGTGCAGTCGAATTCGATCGGCAGGGCGCCGGCGTCTTCCATGGTGTTGTAGAAGATCGGGGCGATCTTGGTGCCGAAGCAGAAGCCGCCAGCGCGCTTGTTCGGTACGTAAGGGATGTCGTCGCCGAAGAACCACAGCACCGAGTTGGTGGCGGATTTACGCGAAGAACCGGTACCGACCACGTCACCGACGTAGGCAACCGGGAAGCCCTTGGCTTTGACTTCTTCGATCTGCTTGAGCGGGCCAATGGCGCCTGGTTGCTCAGGCACGATGCCGTCACGGGCCATTTTCAGCATGGCCAGAGCGTGCAGCGGGATGTCAGGGCGCGACCAGGCGTCCGGGGCAGGGGACAGGTCGTCGGTGTTGGTTTCGCCTGGCACCTTGAACACGGTCAGGCTGTACTTCTGTTCGATCGCCGGGCGGGCGGTGAACCATTCACCGGCGGCCCAGGATTCCAGCACGGCCTTGGCGTGAGCGTTGCCGGCCTTGGCTTTTTCGGCGACGTCGTGGAAAGCATCGAACATCAGCAGGGTGTGCTTCAGCTGTTCGGCGGCAACGGCGGCCAGCTCAGCGTCGTCCAGCAGCTCGACCATGGTGGCGATGTTGTAGCCGCCCTGCATGGTGCCCAGCAGCTCTACAGCACGCTTTTTGTCGATCAGCGGGGAAGTGGCTTCGCCTTTGGCGAGCGCAGAGAGGAAACCGGCCTTGACGTAGGCGGCTTCGTCCACTCCTGGTGGAACGCGGTTGGTGATCAGGTCGACGAGGACTGCTTCTTCGCCAGCAGGAGGATTCTTCAGCAGCTCGACCAGGCCTGCGGTTTGTTCGGCGTTAAGCGGCTGGGGCACGATACCCTGGGCGGCACGCTCTTCGATGTGTTTGCGGTAGGCTTCAAGCACAGTTATTACCCTCATCAGTGGTCCCAAATGGGTGTCCGGGACGCTCATCCAGAAAGTCCGGCACCCGTGCGCAATACGGCTTCTTGGGCCGCGTAGCCAGGGTTGCAGGAAATCCTTACAGAAGCTGCTTTCAAAGTTTTACGCCTGTAGAACGGAGGCTGATGAGGGCTGGCGCGGGATATGCGATGAGGCGTATATCCCGGGCCAACGCCGTTCTACCGGATCAACTGTGCTCGTGACGCTTTGAAAACAGCTTCTAACGGACATTGCTGCCTTAAAAAGGCCGGGTGATTCTACGGTAAAAACTCGATAAAGGTAAGGCGCGGACGATGACTTTAGCGGGTGACCCCCGTTAGACAAAGGGCTAACATGGCAGCCTGTTCCACCGTCCAGTTGTAGATTTTTTCATGCCCAATCAGTCAATTAAAACGCCTTGTGTCGGCCTCTGCTCCACGGTTTACGGGGATCTGGTGTGCCGTGGCTGCAAGCGTTTTCACCATGAAGTGATCAACTGGAACGGCTACAACGAAGATGAAAAGCGTGCGGTCTGGCTGCGCCTCGAGCAATTGCTGGTGCAGGTCATGGTGGCCAAACTTGAAGTCTTTGATGCCAACCGTCTGCGCCTGCAACTGGAGCAGCGCAAGATCCGCTTCGTGCCTCACCAGTCCGAGTATTGCTGGGCCTACCAGCTGATCGCCCGGGGCGCACGGGTGATTCGTGAGCTTGAGGCTTACGGCATGGTGTTGTTGCCGGAGTTTCGTGACTGGGAATTGCCCGAGTTGCGCGATGCCATTGATCGGGAATTTTTCCTGCTGTCCGAAGCCCACTATCAGCGCTATATCGCGCCGGGGTTTCTCAAGGATGCTTTGGGTTGAAGACCGGGGCTGCTTTGCAGCCCATCGCCGGCAAGGCCGGCTCCCACAAATGCTAATGCTTGCAATCAGTGTGGGAGCTGGCCTTGCCAGCGATGAGGCCCTGAGGGCCCGCTGAGAAAATCAGCCTTGCGCTAACTCAGTCAGATGCACCTTCACTTCTTCAGTCTTGAGCACCAGCACATCGCACTCGAGCGAATCGAGCACCACCTCGGCGGTGTTGCCGATCAACGCCCCGGAAATTCCGGTGCGCGCCACGGTGCCGATCACCGTCACCACCGCATCGTACTTGTTGGCGGTGTAGGGGATCAGCACATCGGCCGGGCCTTCGGCGACATGCAGGCGATCGTCCTTGATATCGAACTCGGCCTGGAATGCGCTGCATTCTTCGCGGTAACGCTGTTCGATGGTTTCCTTCAGTTGATAGACCGGGTCGGCCGCCGACAGCATCGGCGACGGATGGGCGCTGATCACATGCAGGTTGCCCTTGGCCAGGTTGGCGATCTCGTAGCCGTGGTCGATGATGTTCTTGTGCAACAGACGATGCGCCTCGTCGTGATTGCCGACATCCACTGCAGCGAGGATCACCCCGCCAGTCCATGGCCGCTCGGTCTTGACCATCAGCACCGCGCAAGGGCACAGGCGCAATAGTTTCCAGTCGGATGGGGTGAGCAGGGCCTTTTTCAGCGGGTTGTCCGGCCGGTGCTCCTTGATCACCAGGTCGCAGCCTTCGGCCTGCTGCACGGCAATGATCGATTCGTGCAGGCTGCCGTGCCAGGCCTCCTCGTGGGTCACATTGTCGAACCCGTCGTCGTGCAACTGGCTGCTGAGCAGGCTGAGCAGGGCGCTGTGGTCGTGATTCTTGTCGGGCATCAACAGGTGCAGGCGCGCACCGGTGGCGCCGGCGATCAGTTTGGCCCGGGTCAGGGCACGGCTATGGGCGTGCTCGGGATCGAGGACCACCAGGATGCTGCGTACTTCTTGCATGAGCGTGAACTCCCTTCAGAAATGGCGACCGATGACTGACTATAGTCGGCGCCAAGTGCAATGGGCGTTGATATGTATCAAGCATAGTTCACTGGTGATCGCCGCCGCTGCCGGTATAATCGCCGGTCTTGCCGTTTGCCCTGCCTGTTTGTGAGCCTATGCACCTTATTCCCGAAATTGATGCGTTCCTTGGTTGCCGTACTCCCGATGCCTGGGTCCAGGCGGCGCTTGCCGACCAGGAAACCCTGCTGATCGACCACAAGAACTGCGAGTTCAAGGCCGCCAGCACCGCGCTGAGCCTGATGGCCAAGTACAACACGCACCTGGACCTGATCAACATGATGTCGCGCCTGGCCCGTGAAGAGCTGGTGCACCATGAGCAGGTGCTGCGCCTGATGAAGCGCCGCAAGATCGCCTTGCGCCCTTTGTCGGCCGGGCGCTATGCCTCGGGCCTGCGCCGGGTGGTGCGTACCCATGAGCCGGTGAAGCTGGTCGATACCCTGGTGGTCGGTGCTTTTATCGAGGCGCGTAGCTGCGAACGTTTTGCCGCGCTGGTGCCGCACCTGGATGAAGAGCTGGGCAAGTTCTATCACGGCCTGCTCAACAGTGAGGCCCGGCACTATCAGGGTTACCTGAAGCTGGCTCATCAATACGGTGAGGCGGCGGATATCGAACGGGTGGTGGAGAAGGTCAGGGCGGTTGAGGCCGAATTGATCAGTAGCCCGGATGAAGAGTTCCGCTTTCATAGCGGTATCCCGGCCTGAATCAGGGCTGCTTTTGCAGCCCTTTTTATCGGCAAATTAGTAAGCAGGCTAATCAATGTCTTGACGTTAGCTGTCTAGGCAGTAACATTATGTTACTAACTGCCTAAGCAGGTATCGCCTTCATGCCGCACTTCACCCCCGAAAACTTCCAGACCTGCATCATCGGCATGCTCCTGGGCCGTGCCGCGATGGTCAAAGACCGCATTCTCGACAGCCACCTGCAGGACTTCGGCGTTACCGCCGCGCAGTTCAAGGTGCTGATCATCGTCGCCCAGTACGGCGTCGATACGCCTGCCGAATTGTGTCGTTTCCTGTCCCTGGACAGTGGCTCGATGACCCGCATGCTTGATCGCCTAGAGCAAAAAGACCTGATCCTGCGCCGCCGCTGCCCGGATGATCGCCGCCAGGTGCGCCTGGCGCTGAGCGAGGAGGGCCAGAAGCTCGCTGATCAGTTGCCGCAGATCGGCGCGGCGGCGATGAATGAACTGGTAGGTGTGCTCGCCGCAGATGAACTGGCAACCCTGGAAAATCTGCTGAGTAAGGTGCTGCTCGCGGCTGGCGACACCCTGACAGCCCAGCGTATAGGTGCCAAATGAACACGCCGGAAAGTGCCAGCACAGCGCAAGACCTCAACAACACCGGTAAACGCAAAGCCTGGCTGCTTGGCCTTGCTTTGCTGGTGGTCGTCGGTGGTGGTGCAGTCTGGGCCTGGCACGAGCTGTACGGGCGCTGGAATGAAGAGACCGACGATGCCTATGTCAACGGCAACGTCGTGGAAATCACCCCGCTGGTGACCGGTACTGTGGTCAGTATCGGTGCCGACGACGGTGATCTGGTGCATGCCGGGCAGGTGCTGATCGAGTTCGACCCCAGCGATGCCGAAGTCGGGCTGCAGTCCGCCGAAGCCCAGCTGGCCCGTGCAGTGCGCCAGGTACGCGGCCTGTACAGCAATGTCGATGGCATGAAGGCCCAGGTGGCGGCGCGTCAGGCCGAGCAGACCAAGGCCCAGGAAAACTACAACCGGCGCAAGACCCTCGCTGCCGGTGGGGCCATTTCCCTGGAAGAGCTGTCCCACGCCCGTGACGACCTGTCTTCGGCGCAGGGCGCGCTGCTCAACGCCAAGCAGCAGCTCAACACGACCAGCGCGCTGGTCGATGACACCGTGGTTTCCTCGCATCCGCAAGTCATGGCCGCAGCTGCCGACTTGCGCCAGGCCTACCTGGCCGTCGCCCGCACCACCCTGGTGGCACCGGTCACCGGCTACGTGGCCAAGCGCACCGTGCAGTTGGGGCAGCGTCTGCAGCCGGGTACTGCGACCATGGCGGTGATTCCGCTGGACCAGCTGTGGATCGACGCCAACTTCAAGGAAACCCAGTTGCGCAACATGCGCATCGGCCAGTCGGTGGATATCGTCGCCGATCTGTACGGCAGCGAGGTCAAGTACAGCGGCACCATCGACAGCCTCGGCGCCGGCACTGGCAGTGCCTTCGCCCTGTTGCCGGCGCAGAACGCCACCGGTAACTGGATCAAGATCGTCCAGCGGGTGCCGGTGCGCATCCACATCAATGCCGAACAACTGGCCGCCCATCCGTTGCGTATCGGCCTGTCGACCCAGGTCACGGTCGATCTGCACGACCAGAGTGGGCCGGTGCTGGCGCAGTTGCCGCCACAGAAGGCATCGTTTGCCACCCAGGTGTATGACCGCCAGCTGGTCGAGGCCGATACCATGATCGCACGGCTGATCCATGACAACAGCCAAGGCCCTGGCAAGACGGCGCAGCGATGAGCGGCAACGCTTCATTCAGCCCGCCAAGCCTGCTGTTGACCACCATCGGGCTGTCGCTGGCGACCTTCATGCAGGTGCTCGACACCACCATTGCCAACGTCGCGTTGCCGACCATTTCCGGCAACCTGGGGGTGAGTGCGGAGCAGGGCACCTGGGTGATTACCTCGTTCGCGGTGAGCAACGCCATTGCCTTGCCGCTGACCGGCTGGCTGAGCCGGCGTTTTGGTGAGGTGAAGCTGTTTATCTGGGCCACGCTGCTGTTTGTGCTGGCGTCGTTTCTCTGCGGTATCGCCCGCTCGATGCCGGAACTGGTGGGTTTCCGGGTGCTGCAAGGTATCGTTGCCGGCCCTCTGTACCCGATGACCCAGACGCTACTGATCGCCGTCTATCCGCCAGCCAAGCGCGGTATGGCGCTGGCGTTGCTGGCGATGGTCACGGTGGTGGCGCCGATTGCCGGTCCCATCCTCGGTGGCTGGATCACCGACAGCTACAGCTGGCCGTGGATTTTCTTCATCAACGTACCCATTGGCCTGTTTGCCGCAGCGGTGGTGCGTCAGCAGATGCGCACCCGGCCGGTCACGACCCAGCGCCAACCCATGGACTATATCGGCCTGCTGACCTTGATCATTGGCGTCGGTGCCCTGCAGATCGTGCTGGACAAGGGCAATGACCTGGACTGGTTCGAGTCGAGCTTCATTGTCGTCGGCAGCCTGATCTCGGTGGTGTTCCTGGCGATTTTTATCATCTGGGAACTGACCGACAAGCACCCGGTGGTCAATCTGCGGCTGTTCGTGCACCGCAACTTTCGTATCGGCACCATTGTGTTGGTCGGCGGCTATGCGGGTTTTTTCGGCATCAACCTGATCCTGCCGCAGTGGCTGCAGACCCAGATGGGCTACACCGCCACCTGGGCCGGGCTGGCGGTGGCGCCGATCGGCTTGCTGCCGGTGCTGATGTCGCCGTTTGTCGGCAAGTACGCGCATAAGTTCGACCTGCGTTTATTGGCAGGACTGGCGTTCCTGGCGATCGGCACCAGCTGCTTCATGCGTGCCGGGTTCACCAATGAAGTGGACTTCCAGCATATCGCCCTGGTGCAGCTGTTCATGGGTATTGGCGTGGCGCTGTTCTTCATGCCGACCTTGAGCATCCTGCTCTCGGACCTGCCACCGCACCAGATCGCCGATGGCTCGGGGCTGGCCACCTTCCTGCGCACCCTGGGCGGCAGCTTCGCGGCCTCGTTGACCACCTGGATCTGGATTCGCCGGGCTGACCAGCATCATGCCTATCTCAGTGAAAGCATCAGCACCTATGAGCCTGCCACCCGTGAGGCACTCAATCAGCTGGGCGGTGCGAACGTGCAGTCTTACGCGCAGCTGGAGCGCATGCTCAGCAGTCAGGCGTACATGATGTCGACGGTGGATTACTTCACCCTGATGGGCTGGGTGTTTGCTGGGTTGATTCTATTGGTGTGGCTGGCCAAGCCGCCGTTTGCGGCTAAAGCAGGACCGGCGTCGGCGGGGCACTGAGCAAAAGCATCGCTGGCAAGGCCAGCTCCCACAGGGATTGCATGCACTGAACCATTGTGGGAGCCGGCCTTGCCGGCGATAAGGCCCGAAGGGCCTTCAATCAGGGAAACGCAAACGGCTGCAACTGAAACCCTTGCTCATCCACCTGCAACGCCCAACCCTGACGGTCCCAATCCCCCAGTACGATACGTCGCGCCGGTTGGTCCTCGACCATCAGCTTGTGGATCGCCGGTCGGTGGGTGTGCCCGTGGACCAGGGTGTGCACGCCATATTCGGCCATGATCCGCGGCACTTCTTCCGGCGTTACGTCGACAATGTCGTTGGCCTTCATCCGCGTCTGCGCCTTGCTTTCGCTGCGTAGCTTGCGCGCCAGCTTCTGCCGGGTGCCGAGGGGTAGGTGGCGGAGGATCCACAGGCTCAGGGGATTGCGCAGGTATCGGCGCATCTTCATATAGCCGATGTCCAGGGTGCACAGGCTGTCGCCATGCATCAGCAACACCGATTCGCCGCCCATGCGCACCACGCTGGGGTCGGCCAGCAGGGTGGCGCCCGCCGCCTTGCAGAAGGCGTCGCCGATCAGGAAATCACGGTTGCCATGCATCAGGTAGACCTGCGTGCCGCTGTCGCTCAAGGCGCGCAGGGCCTGGCAGATCGTGCTCTGGAACGGCGTCATGGCATCGTCGCCGATCCAGGCTTCGAAAAAGTCACCGAGGATGTACAGCGCCTCGGCGTGGCGCGCACGACCGTCGAGCAGATCAAGAAACGCCCGGGTAATGTCCGGGCGTTCTTCTTGCAGGTGCAGATCAGAGATCAGCAGTATCACTCAATGATCTCGGCTTTCTCGATGATCACGTCTTCAACCGGTACGTCCTGGTGGCCGGACTTGGAACCGGTGGCAACGGTCTTGATCTTGTCGACAACGTCGGTGCCTTCGGTGACTTTACCGAATACCGCGTAGCCCCAACCCTGAACGTTCTTGCCGCTGTGGTTGAGGAAGCTGTTGTCGGTGACGTTGATGAAGAACTGCGCCGAAGCCGAATGCGGCTCCATGGTGCGGGCCATGGCGATGGTGTACTTGTCGTTGCTCAGGCCGTTGTCAGCTTCGTTCTGGATGCTTGGGCGCTTGTCTTTCTTTTCTTTCATGCCTGGCTCGAAACCGCCGCCCTGGATCATGAAGTTACCGATGACGCGGTGGAATACGGTGTTGCTGTAGTGACCAGCGTTCACGTACTCGATGAAGTTGGCCACGGTGATCGGGGCTTTCTCGGCATTCAGTTCGATGACGATGTCGCCATGATTGGTGCTCAGTTTGACTTTGGACATGCTGGAATTCGCTCTTTCAAGGCATTTGAAATAGGGGTCGCGCAGGATCGCGATACAAACCTGACGCACAGTCTACAACCCGCGATACGTGGCTTGCGGCAGTTTTTTTGCTGCCAGTACCGAATATAGGGCCAGTTTGTCGGCCGGACGCTGTCGGCAGCTCGACCGCTTCGGCTATGATAAGCGCTTTGATTCAGTCGGCCTACCCAGGCCGTGTACCCGTATTTCAAGGATCCTATGAGCAAGCCCACTGCCGACACCGCTCCCAACGCCGCTGCCAAAGGCGCTCCCGCCGTCCCTGCGAACTTCCTGCGTCCGATCGTGCAGGCCGACCTGGACTCGGGCAAGCACAGCAGCATCGTCACCCGTTTCCCGCCTGAGCCCAACGGTTACCTGCACATCGGCCATGCCAAGTCGATCTGCGTGAACTTCGGCCTGGCCCAGGAATTCGGCGGAGCCTGTCACTTGCGTTTCGATGACACCAACCCGGCCAAAGAGGACCAGGAGTACATCGACGCCATCCAGAGCGATGTGCAGTGGCTGGGTTTCCAGTGGACCGGCCCGGTGCGCTACGCCTCCGAGTATTTCGACCAGTTGCACGACTGGGCTGTGGACCTGATCAAGTCGGGCAACGCCTACGTCTGCGACCTGACCCCGGAGCAGGCCAAGGAATACCGTGGCAACCTGACCGAGCCGGGCAAGAACAGCCCGTTCCGCGAGCGCAGTGTCGAAGAGAACCTCGACCTGTTCGCCCGGATGAAGGCTGGCGAGTTCAAGGACGGCGAGCGTGTACTGCGGGCCAAGATCGACATGGCCTCGCCGAACATGAACCTGCGCGACCCGATCCTCTATCGCATCCGCCATGCCCACCACCACCAGACCGGTGACAAGTGGTGCATCTACCCCAACTACGACTTCACCCACGGTCAGTCGGACGCCATCGAAGGCATCACCCACTCCATCTGCACCCTGGAGTTCGAAGGCCATCGTCCGCTGTACGAGTGGTTCCTCGAGCACCTGCCGGTGCCGGCCAAGCCGCGCCAGTACGAGTTCAGCCGCCTGAACCTGAACTACACCATCACCAGCAAGCGCAAACTCAAGCAACTGGTCGACGAACAGCACGTCAACGGCTGGGACGACCCGCGCATGTCGACCCTGTCCGGTTTCCGCCGCCGCGGCTACACCCCGGCCTCGATCCGCAACTTCTGCGAAATGATCGGCACCAACCGTTCCGACGGCGTGGTCGACATGTCGATGCTCGAGTTCAGCATCCGTGACGACCTCGACCGTACCGCGCCACGCGCCATGTGCGTGCTGCGTCCGCTGAAAGTGGTCATCACCAACTACCCGCAAGGCCAGGTCGAGAACCTCGAACTGCCTCGCCACCCGAAAGAAGACATGGGCGTGCGCGCGCTGCCGTTCGAGCGCGAGATCTACATCGATCGCGACGACTTCATGGAAGAGCCGCCAAAAGGCTACAAGCGCCTGGAGCCCGCCGGTGAAGTGCGCCTGCGTGGCAGCTACGTGATCCGCGCTGATGAAGCAATCAAGGACGCCGACGGCAACATCGTCGAACTGCGCTGCTCCTATGATCCGGACACCCTGGGCAAGAACCCTGAGGGCCGCAAGGTCAAAGGCGTGATCCACTGGGTGCCGGCTGCGGCCAGCGTCGAGTGCGAAGTGCGTCTGTACGACCGCCTGTTCCGCTCGGCCAACCCCGAGAAGACCGAAGATGGCGGCAGCTTCCTCGACAACATCAATCCCGATTCGCTGCAGGTACTCACTGGTTGTCGTGCGGAACCTTCCCTGGGCCAGGCCCAGCCAGAAGACCGCTTCCAGTTCGAGCGCGAAGGTTACTTCTGCGCCGACCTGAAAGACTCCCAGCCGGGTCGCCCGGTATTCAACCGGACTGTGACCCTGCGCGATTCGTGGGGCAGCTGAGGAACGCTCGTGCTTACCATCTACAACACGCTTAGCAAGACCAAGGAAGTTTTCAAACCGCTCGACGGCAACAAGGTGCGGATGTACGTCTGCGGCATGACCGTGTACGACTTCTGCCACCTGGGCCACGGCCGCAGCATGGTCGCCTTCGACCTGGTCACCCGCTGGCTGCGTTACAGCGGCTACGACCTGACCTACGTGCGCAACATCACCGACATCGATGACAAGATCATCAACCGGGCCAACGAAAACGGCGAGTCGTTCGACGCGCTGACCGCTCGCATGATCGACGCGATGCACGAAGACGAGCGCCGCCTGAACATCCTGCCGCCGGACCAGGAACCGCGTGCCACCGACCATATCGCCGGCATGCACGCGATGATCCAGACCCTGATCGACAAGGGCTACGCCTACGCGCCAGGTAATGGTGACGTGTACTACCGGGTCGGCAAGTTCGTCGGCTACGGCAAGCTGTCGCGCAAGAAGATCGAAGACCTGCGCATCGGTGCGCGGATCGAGGTCGACGAAGCCAAGCAGGATCCACTCGACTTCGTCCTGTGGAAGGGCGTCAAGCCGGGTGAACCGAGCTGGGAGTCGCCTTGGGGTCCGGGGCGTCCGGGTTGGCACATCGAGTGCTCGGTGATGTCCACCTGCTGCCTGGGCGAGAGCTTCGATATCCACGGCGGTGGCAACGATCTGGAGTTCCCGCACCACGAGAACGAGATCGCCCAGAGCGAAGCCGCCACCGGCAAGCAGTACGCCAACTCGTGGATGCACTGCGGCATGATTCGCATCAATGGCGAGAAGATGTCCAAGTCCTTGAACAACTTCTTCACCATTCGCGACGTGCTCGACAAGTATCACCCGGAGGTGGTGCGCTACCTGCTGGTGTCGAGCCACTACCGCAGCTCGATCAACTACTCCGAAGACAGCCTGCGTGAGTCCAAGGGCGCCCTGGAGCGTTTCTACCATGCGCTGCGTGGCTTGCCGCGCGTCGAAGCCAAAGGTGGCGAGACTTACGTCGAGCGCTTCACCCTGGCAATGAACGACGACTTCGGTACGCCTGAAGCCTGCGCCGTGCTGTTCGACCTGGTGCGTGAGATCAACCGTCTGCGCGAAAGTGATCCAGAGGCAGCGGCTGGCCTGGCCGGTCGTCTGCGTCAGCTGGGTGATCTGCTCGGTGTGCTGCAGCTGGATGCTGACGACTTCTTGCGCGCCGGTGCCGAAGGCAAGGTCGATGCGGCTGAAGTCGAAGCCTTGATCCAGGCGCGCCTGCAGGCGCGTGCGGACAAGAACTGGGCAGAGTCGGATCGCATCCGTGACCAGATCACCGCCATGGGTGTGGTGCTGGAAGACAGCAAGGGTGCCACTACCTGGCGTCTGGCTGACTGATCGGCGGGGCATTCATCGCCGGCAAGGCCGGCTCCCACATGGGTCCTGTAGACACTGCCCTTGTGGGAGCTGGCTTTGCCAGCGATGAGGCCCTAGCTGACAACTCCTGTACGGCAGTGCAACACCAGTTTCGCCCCTCCCAGCTCACTCGCCCCGACCTCAAGCGCAAAGCCATGCAGGTCGACAATCGCCGCAACCACCGACAGTCCTAGCCCGAACCCCGGGTGACGATGGCCTTCCTCGCTGCGATAGAAACGCTTCAACACCGCCTCACGCTCATCCTCGGGAATCCCCGGCCCGCTGTCTTCCACCGCGATTTTCACCACACCGTCTTCGCTGCTGGCGCCCATGCGCACCTGTCCGCCCGCAGGGGTGAACTTGATGGCGTTGCCGAGCAGATTGGCCAAGGCCTCGAACAACAGTTCGCGGTCACCATTGAGCGGCGGCAGTTGGGCAGGCACATCAAGGCCCAGGCGAATATCGCCATCTTCAGCCAGCGGAAGGTAGAAATCGTGCATTTCCACCAGCAGGGCGCGCGGGTCGAGCTCGACAAACCCGGCCCGGCGTTGACGATCCTCCAGCTCGCTGATGCGCAGCAAGCCGCGAAAGCGCGCCATCAGCGTATCGGTTTCACCAATGGCCTGTTGCAGCGCTTCAGCCTGCGGAGATTCGTCGCCAGCCTGCTGGCGGATCCGGTAGAGCTGGGCGCGCAGGCGGGTCAGCGGGGTGCGCAGGTCGTGGGCGATGTTGTCACAGACGCCCTTGACCTCATGCATCAGGCGCTCGATGCGGTCGAGCATGGCGTTGACGATGGCAGCGAGCATGTCCAGTTCATCGCGGCGCTGGGACAGCGGCAGGCGCTGGGTCAGGTCGCCAGCGACGATCTGTTCGGCGGTGGCCTGGATTGCGCGGATGCGCTTGAGCGGCCGGCGGCGCAACAAGTACCAGCCTGCGATGCCGGGGATGATGGTCAGCGACAGGCCCCAGAGCAGGGCGTGCAGAATGATACGGGTGACCACGAACAGTGAGCCGTTGTCACGTACCAGCACCAGCCAGCGGCCATCACGGACCTTGATCGCCACAGCGTCGCAGCTGTCGCGCGGCAGGTGCGGGTCGTCGGCGTCGAGGCAGCGGCTCAGTTCGTGGATCTTGCCGTCCAGACCCAGCTCGGTTGGCAGTTGGCGGATCTGCCCGCCCAAGGGGTTGAACTGGGCGTCGAACAGGCCATAGGCGTCGAAACTGCGCTCTTCGAAGGCCTGGCTGGCGATCAGTGCGTCGTCCAGTTGTTTACCGCTCATGTGCGCAAACAGGTGCTGGCGTTGCAGCAGCGAATGGCGGGTGAGCTTGTTCAGATAGCCCGAGACCTCGAAGTACAGCACCCCCATGAGGATGCTGCTCCAGGCCACGAACAGAAAGCTGTACAGCGCCAGCAGGCGGCTGGTCGAAGAACTCCAGCCCTTAGACGGGTTCGGCAATGGCATAGCCCGAGCCCCGCACGGTCCGAATCAGCGGGGTCTGGCCAGCGGCATCGATCTTCTTGCGCAAGCGTCCGATGTGCACATCGATCAGGTTGGTGCCGGGGTCGAAGTGATAGCCCCAGACTTCCTCGAAGATCATCATCCGGGTGATCACCTGGCCAGCATGGCGCATGAGGAACTCAAGCAACTTGTACTCGGTGGGCAGCAGGTTGAGGGTCTGCTCGCCGCGCCGCGCCTCGTGGCTGATCAGGTCCAGTTCCAGGTCGGCGACCTGCAGGCGGGTCTGCGCCATCGGCACGCTGTTGCGCCGCAGCAGTACTTCAACGCGGGCGGCCATTTCGTCGGAGGCGAAAGGCTTGGTCAGGTAGTCGTCGCCACCGGCACGCAGGCCGCGCACCCGTTCGTCGACATCGGACAGGGCGCTGATCATCAGGATCGGCGTGGCGATCTTCAGATTGCGCAGGGTGGTGACGATGGTCAGACCGTCGAGCTCGGGGAGCATACGATCGAGGGTGATCAGGTCGTAACCGCCGGCAATCGCCTTGGCCAGGCCTTCGCGGCCGTTGTCGGCCCAATCCACTTCCAGGCCATGGCTGGAAAGCTCGGCGACGATCTCCTGAGCGGTCACGGCGTCGTCTTCGATAGTCAGTACGCGGGGCATGCTAATACCTGGGCGGCGAGTAGAGACTTGATTGTGCCAAAGAATAGGCGGTGCCCGGGTTAAAGAAAAATTCATCTGCGCTGTGGGTTGGGTGGCAGGGCGCTGGGGCGGCATCCCAATGCCGAAGAATTAATCCTTGGAGCAAGCCTACTCGATGCTCGGAAGGCTCCTACATCTTCGCATTGGGTGTTCTTGCTAGATTGCGGTTTTTACCACTTTACAAGAGCTCATGAGCATATTTTGACCGTACTTGCTAAAGGTCGGCTGCATGGGCGCCGACTTCCAGGAGTAGTTGTCTCTCGCTTAATTTAAAGGCATGCCGTAGATGTAAATATGCATGTCCTTGCTGGATCATACTCATGGATTATGAATACACACTGGTTGTACTGGGCTTCTTTGCATTTTGTGGTGGCTTAATAGATGCGGCAGTGGGTGGGGGAGGGCTTGTTCAAGTGCCCGCGCTCTTGCACGCTTTGCCGCAATATAGCTTGTCTACCGTTTTTGGAACTAACAAGCTGGCGGTTTTGGCAGGAAATCTTTCATCCGTTCTCAGCTACACAAAAAGAATAGAAATTGCATGGAGGCTTCTGCTGCCTACTCTAGTTTCGGCATTCATTTTCGCGTTGCTAGGTGCTTTCTCCATCTCGCTCGTCCCGAAAGCGCTTATGGAACCCGTTGTTTTTGTGGTTTTGATTGTGATGGCGGTTTATACCTTTATAAAAAAGGATCTAGGGCGGGTTCATGCGGAAATACAGTGTGGAGCCAAAGAAGTGTTGTTGGGGGTGTTTTTTGGAGGGTTGATTGGTTTCTACGACGGAGTTTTTGGGCCGGGGAGTGGGAGCCTGTTGCTTTTTTTCTTTGTGAAAATTTTTGGCTTCGACTTCTTGAATGCGTCAGCTTCGGCAAAGCTGGTTAATCTAGGGACATTTAGTGCGGCGTTGCTCTTTTTTATTCCCTCGGGAAATGTGCTGTGGGCGATCGGTGGAGTGGTAGCTATCTGTAATATCGCAGGCTCTGTCACAGGGGTCTTTTTGGCATTGCGATATGGTAGCGGTTTTATTCGGGTGTTCTTTTTGATCTTGCTGATATTTCTTATCGGTAGAATGGGCGTGTCCATGTTGATATGAAAAAGGGCATGCCATCTCTGGCATGCCCTTCGCTTATCGCTCGGTAGCGTTTCAGGCGACCTTGACGATCCAGCCCGCCGGGCCTTCGATGTCGCCGCTCTGGATGCCGGTCAGCTCGTCGTAGAGCTTGCGGGTCACCGGGCCGACTTCGGTCTCGCTGTGGAACACATGCAGCTCGCCGTTGTAGTGGATGCCACCGATCGGCGTAATGACAGCTGCGGTGCCGCAGGCACCTGCTTCTTTGAAGCGCTTCAGGTCATTGATCAGCACGTCGCCTTCGATCACCTTCAAGCCAAGACGCGACTCGGCCAGCTCCATCAGCGACAGGCGGGTGATCCCCGGCAGCACAGAGGCGGATTTCGGAGTAACGAATTCGTTATTGGCGGTGATGCCGAAGAAGTTGGCCGAACCGACTTCCTCGATCTTGGTGTGGGTCAGCGGATCAAGGTAGATGCAGTCGGCAAAACCGGCTTGCTTGGCCTTGTAGCCCGGTTGCAGGCTGGCCGCGTAGTTGCCACCGACCTTGGCGGCACCGGTGCCCTGAGGCGCGGCACGGTCGTAATCGGAAATCAGGAACTTGTGCGGGGTCATGCCGCCTTTGAAGTACGAGCCGACCGGGATGGCGAAGATCGAGAAGATGAATTCCGGCGCGGTGCGCACACCGATGTTGTCGCCTACGCCGATGACGAACGGACGCAGGTACAGTGCACCTTTGCCGTATGGCGGAATGAAGCGTTCGTTGGCCTTGACCACCTGTTTGCAGGCGTCGATGAACTGTTCGGTCGGCACCTGTGGCATCAGCAGGCGGTCGCAGCTGCGCTGCATGCGCAGGGCGTTCTGGTCCGGGCGGAACAGGTTGATCGAGCCGTCCTTGCAGCGGTAGGCCTTCATGCCTTCGAAACATTGCTGGCCATAATGCAGCGCGGTCGAACCTTCGCTGATGTGCAGCACGTTGTCTTCGGTCAGGGTGCCCTTGTCCCACTCGCCGTTACGGAAGTAGGACAGGTAGCGCTTGTCGGTCTTGATGTAGTCGAAGCCCAGCTTGTCCCAGTTAATGCTTTCGTTACTCATGGCACCCTCGAATCGGTTTGCATATGCCTGATCGCTCAGGCGTCTGTTATCGCGCACGCAGCCACGATAATACATCCCGTGCGGATCGGGAACGCCCAGTCATAGGATTGGACCATGGTCGCAGTGAAATTTTCAGCCCGCCAGCTCACGCAGCAGCACCAGGCGCGCGCCGAAGCCGATCAGCAAGGTGCCGAACAGGCGGTTTTGCAATTTCTGTTTCCACGGGCTGGCGGCCAGCCAGCGGCCGATGCGATCACCGCTCAGGGCATAGAAGCTGTCAAAAGCCAGGCCAACGACCACCAGCACGGCACCGAGAATGGCGAACTGATGCCCGACCGGGCCTGCCTCCTGGCTGATGAACTGCGGCAGCAACACCGAACAGAACAGCAGCGCCTTGGGGTTGAGCAGGTTGGTCAGCAGGCCCTTCTTCAGCGCCGCTGACCAATGGCCGCAGCGACGCGTGATACCAGTGCTCGCTGGTAACGGGGTGACTGGCGCGCACAGCAGTTGCCAGCCGAGCCATGCCAGGTACAGGCCGCCGGCGATACTGAGCAGATCAAACGCCCAGGGGTGACTGCGCAGCAGGGCGGCGAGGCCCAGGGCTGCCAGGCTGACATGCGCCGCGCGGGCCAGGGCCAGGCCCAGCGCGGTCATCAATGCCTGACGTCGGCCTTCGCTGGCGCCGGTATTGAGCAGCAGGAACATGTCCGGCCCCGGCACCAGGTAAACGACCAGAAGGGCTGCGCAAAACAAGCTGTATTGAGTCATCGGACAATCCCCAGTCAAGCAACAGGCTGGAGAAAATTCTAAGCCCGAAGGGGCTGGCAGGTGCTTGCGTTTGTTGCGCTGGCATGGGGCTGTATTGATATAAACTGCCAGGATCAGTAATGGAAAATACAGATCATGCCAAAAATTACCCTGGATGCTTTTGACCGCAAGATTCTCGATGCCCTGCAGCGCAACGCGCGCCTGAGCAATGTCGAATTGGCCGAACTGATCGGTCTGTCACCGTCACCCTGCCTGCGCCGGGTGCGGTTGCTGGAGGAGGCGGGGCTGATCAAGGGCTACGCCGCGCAACTGGACCGTGATGAAGTGGGCCTGGGCCTGACGGTGTTTGTCGGGGTCAAGGTCGAGCGTCATCACGAGCCGGCGGCCCAGGCCTTTCAGCAGGCGGTACTGGCGTTGCCGGAAGTCATTGCTGCGCACCTGGTGTCCGGCGAGTCGGATTTTCTCCTGCAGGTGGTGGTGCCGGACCTGCGCAGCTATGAGCGCTTTCTGATCGACACTTTGCTCAAACTGCCGGGGGTGAGCGATATTCGCAGCAACTTCGCCATCCAGACGGTCAAGCCTCATGGGCCTTTGCCGCTGTCTCATCTGCAGGCTTGACGTGCTGTAAAGGCAGGCGCAGTATGAAGTCAAGACGATTTGCCTGCTGACCTCGATGCGTACCACGACCACCGCCAATCGCGGGGCGGGTACCAATGATTGACCTTAGGCAGTAGGTAAAACAAGGCCCCGCCAGCAATGACGGGGCCTTGTCTTTTCTGGGGGCTATGCACCGTGTGGCCAGCTCAGCCTTCGATCTGCTGACAGAAACGCAGACGATTGCCGAACGGATCGGCGATCTCCATCTGCAGGCCCCAGCCGACGTGGATCGCTTCAGGGCGGGAATAGCCGTAGCGCTTGTCTGTCAGCTCGTTCTGCAAGGCGACGATGTCCTCGACGCGGGCAAACACCGTCGAGCCGGGGGTGGCATCGCCATGATGTTCGCTCAGGTGCAGGATCAGGCCGTCGCGGTGCACCTGGGCATACAGGGGTAGTTCGGGCTCGAAACGGTGTTCCCAGTCCAGGGTGAAGCCGAGGAACTCCAGGTAGAACTCCTTGGCTTTGTCGACGCAGAAGATGCGCAGGACCGGGATGGCGGGGGCGAGCGGGATCGGTGATGGCATGGGCATTCCGTGCGGTGAGTGGGCCAGCCGGCAGTGTGACAGGCGCTCAATTACCGGGCAATTGTGAACTGACGTTGTCGGAAAAGTGCAAAGGCCGGTGTGGGAGCCGGCTTTGCCGGCGATGGGGTCGCGGCGGTGTCAGGCAGTGCGCGGCGTCTGCATCGCTGGCAATGCCAGCTCCCACAGGTGACTGCAGTCCTGCTGGCAGTCGCATGTTCGTGCTTGACCTCTACCTAACTCGAGGTATGAAACTTCCCGCTCTTTCGTAATGGAGTGCACCATGACCCTTGCCACGACCTCGTCACCCTTCGAGTTGTCCAACCCTGAAGGCCTCTACGACCCCAGCGCCAACGCCTATTCCCATGTCGCCGAAATCAACCCTCAGGCCCGGCTCCTGTACATCGCTGGGCAGGGTGGAGAGGACATCGAAGGGCGGCTTTCAGCAGACTTTGCCGAGCAGGCCAGGCAAGCCCTGGCCAATCTGCAAACGGCGTTGCGCAGCAGAGGCGCAGGGCTTGAGGATGTGTTCAAGTTGACGCTGCTGATCGTCGATCACTCGGAAGAAAAGCTGCGCCAGTGGGTGGCCGAAGCGGATCGCGCCTGGGGGCCTCATATGAAGCCCACCTGCACCCTCATCCCGGTTCCGCGGCTGGCGCTGGACGCCATGCAGATCGAGATCGAAGCTACTGCTGCGCTCAGAACGTAGCCTTGACCTGCAAGCCCAGAACCAGCGCATTGTCGATCTGCTCACCGGAAAACGCGCCTGGCTCGATGATGTACTGCACGTCCGGGCGCAGTGTCAGCCAGGGTGTGGCCTGGTAGCCGTAGCTGAGTTCGATCAGCTGTTCGGCGCTGTCCAGGTTCGGGAAGGCTTTGCCATTGGCCACGGCGGCGTCCTGCTGGACGTCGCGGCTGCGCGGGTTGGGTACGGCGCGCCCGTAACCCAAGGCAACGGTGTCGCGCGGTCGGCCTGCGAAGGGCTTGTACAGGACCATGCCGACGCCATACCAGGTGCTGAACGGCGATGCGGCGCTGCTCGCCGCCGAGTACTGGCCGAAGGCATGCAGGCTACGGCCCGTTGTGGCTTGCGAGTTCCATAGCGCCTGGTCGATCAGCAGGTAGTGACCCTCACGGCCGGCTACTTCCTTGTCGCTGCCGATGCGTTTGGCATCGGAACTGTCGTAGTAGTAGCCCAGTTTGTATTCCCCGGGCAGTTCACCCTGCAGTTTGTACACCAGCTCGATCGGCACTACGGTGCCGGTGCTGTGTTTGGGCCCCAGGTGCCAGGCGCGGCTGGAATTGCCGTTGCTCTCGGGGTCGACGTTGAAGGCGGCGACCCGCAGTTGCCAGGCCGCGGATAGGTCGTACTTCACCCGCACGCCGAGATGCGCGTTGGGGTAGTTGGTCCAGCCGCTACCGCCCGACATGTTCAGCGGATGGCCGCAGAAGCCGGCGTTCATGAAGTTGCAGAGGATGCCGCTGTCGAGGCCGCCGAGGTCGTTGCCCATGGCCATGTAGCCGAGCTTGACGTTGAGTGCTGGGGTGAACAGTGTGCGCTCGTAGCTCAGTTCGGTCAGGCGGGTATAGAGGCCGCCGTAGTTTTCCTGGATTGGCAGACGGTTGCCGACCAGATCTTCCGAGGCACTGTTGCCGCGACGGTCGTTGACGGTCAGCTGGACCTTGTCGCCGTTTTCCAGGCCATACAGCTTGCCCAGATCGAATTGCACACCCAGCTTGATGTTCTGCGAGTAGCGCGCTGAACGGTGCAGGCCACCAGCGGCGTTGTAGGCGGTCTCGCCACTGTAGTCGCCGGTGAACGTGATGCCTTGCTCGTTCAGTTGCTGGCGCAGACCGCCCCAGTCGCCGGTAAGCGTGCTGCGGGTCAGAAGATCTGAGTCATTCGCCAGTGCGGGGAGGGTGGTGGTACAGCACAGACCGAGCAGCAGGCCGGTGATCGGGCGGGGATGATAAAAACGAAAAACGCGGGACATGCACAACCTATCTGACGGAAACGCGAGGGATACAAGGCGGAAGGGGGCGCGGTGCCAGGGCACCGCGCCAATGCAGCGAGGGGGTGTTACGGCAGGGCGTAGGCCATGACGTAATCGCCACGATCAGTCGACTGACGTGCGCCGCCAGCGGTGATGACGATGTACTGCTTGCCGGTTTTCGGCGACACGTAGGTCATCGGGCCGCCCTGGCTGCCCACCGGCAGGCGGGCTTTCCAGACTTCCTCACCGTTGCCGCTGTTGAAGGCGCGCAGGTAGAAGTCCTGGGTGCCGGCAATGAACACCAGGCCGCCCTGGGTCGACAGGGTGCCGCCGAGGGTCGGCAAGCCGACCTTGATCGGCAGGTGCATGCGGATACCCAGAGGGCCGGTGTCTTCGACGGTGCCCACCGGCACCTGCCAGGCAATTTTCTGCGTCTTCATGTCGATGGCGGTCAGGGTGCCGAACGGTGGCGCCTGGCAGGGAATGCCGGCAACCGAGAGGAAGCGGTTCTTGTTCACCGCATATGGCGTGCCTTTGAGCGGCACGGCGCCCATGCCGGTGTTCAGCGCTTCACCGCCGGAACTGGCCTGGCCGCTGTTCTGCGACGGGATCATCTGGATCCACAGGCCCAGGCGCATGTCGTTGACGAAGATAAAGCCATGCACCGGATCCGTGGAAATGCTGCCCCAGTTCATTCCACCCAGCGAGCCCGGGAAGCTCAGCGACAGATCCGTGCCGGGCGCCGTGTAGAGCCCGTCATAGCGCATTTTCTTGAAGTCGATGCGGCACAGCAGCTGGTCGTACGGCGTGGCGCCCCACATGTCCGACTCGGTCAGTTGCTGGGCGCCGATCTGCGGCATGCCCACCGATTTTGGCTGGGTCGGCGAGTAGGGCTCGTTGGGAATGTTGCCCGCTTTGACCGCGACTTCTTCGACCCGGGTCAGCGGTTTACCGGTGGCGCGGTCGAGGACGAAGATCTGCCCGGCCTTGGTGCCGATTACCAGTGCCGGAACAGACTGACCGTCGGCCTTGGTAAAGTCGATCAGGCTCGGCTGCATCGGCAGGTCGAAGTCCCAGAGGTCGTTGTGTACGGTCTGGTACACCCATTTCTCTTCACCGCTGCTGGCGTCCAGGGCCAGCACTGAAGCGCCGTACTTGTGGTTCAGCTCAGTGCGCTCGACTCCATAGATGTCGGTGGAAGAGCTGCCCATCGGCAGGAACAGGGTGTTCATCGCCGGGTCATAGGACATCGGCGCCCAGCTGTTGGGGGTGCTGCGTACGTAGGTGCTGTCGCCGCTCGGGGCGTTCCTGTCCTCGGGGTTGCCCGGATCGAAGGCCCAGCGCATTTGCCCGCTGATAACGTCGAAACCACGGATCACACCGCCTGGCATGTCGGTCTGGACGTTGTCGGCAATACGCCCGCCGACGATCACGGTAGTGCCGGCCATCAGCGGTGCCGACGACAGTTGGTAGTAGCTGTCCGGGACGTTGCCCAGGCCCGTCTTGAGATCGACTTGGCCGTTGTTGCCGAAGCCCTGGCAGAACTCACCGGTATCGGCGTCGACGGCGATCAGGCGGGCGTCGATGGTGTTGGTCAACAGGCGGCGCTGGCAGTTGGCGCCGGCCGCTACGTTGGTGGCGATGATCGCCGAAGCGTTGGCCTGGGTCGGTTGTGCGATCGGCGCGCTGGCGTCGAAGTAGGCCATGCCGCGGCAACGCTGCCAGACCTTCGACTTGGCGTTGATTGCGTTCTTCCACAGCTCCTTGCCGGTGTCGGCATCGAGGGCGATCAGGTTGTTGTGCGGGGTGCAGATGAACACCTTGTTGCCGACTTGCAATGGCGTCAGCTGGTCTTCGGCACCGTTGCCGTCGCTGAAGGCCACATCACCGGTGTGATAGGTCCAGGCCACCTTTAGTTGGTTGACGTTGTCGCGATTGATCTGGTCCAGCGCGGCAAATCGGCTACCGCCTTCGGTGTTGCCGTAGTGCGCCCAGTCTTTCTGGGCATTTGCCGGATCAACTGCGGTTACGCCAGGGCCATTGCCAGTGGGGGCGACGCTGGGGTGGGCGACGAACATGTTGCCAGCGGCAATGACCAGCGCTACGGCCAGCACGCCGGCCACACCATAGGCACTGCGGCCAGGGGTATTGCCCGCAGCGCGGGCCAGCAACGGGTAGACCAGCGCCAGCGCCAGGCCGACGGCGCTGAACATGAACAGGCGCGAGAACAGCGGCCAGAACACCAGCCCGACATCCGCCAGGGCCCAGATCGCGGTACCGACCAGGAACGCGGCGTACAGCCAGGCACCTGCCGGCTTGCGGCGCGCGATCAGCAGGCCGGAAACGGCCATCAGCAGACCGCCGATCAGGAAGTACCAGGAACCACCCAGGCTGACCAGTTTCACGCCGCCAGCGGCCAGCGCCAGGCCGAGCAGGGCGATGATCAGCCCCAGGCCAACCAGGATGAATATTGAGGCGCCAGAGGTGCGCGGTGCGTGCTTCATACCGAAAAAAACTCGAAGTGGGGGAGTGGCCGAATTATACCCTTAGCAAGCTAATTAACAAGTTAGTACATTTTAGACCATGGGATCATTGGCTGCTCTGTTGCTTTCAAGGCAGCGTCAGGGTTTCATGGTGGCCAATGCGCGGAATCGCGTAATGGCGTGCAACGAGACCCGATATGAAAACCCGTTTTGAGAGATGTGGTGTGCCTGTGCTCAGTATTCAGTGTGATGACAACCTTCATGGCGTCAACCTTCAGCCATCGGTGATAAACGCATGATCGAAGTGACCGAAGTTTCCATTGCCCAGCTGCGCGCGGCGCTCGAATCCGGCCAGACCACCGCGGTCGAGCTGGTTCAGGCCTATCTTGCCCGTATCGATGCCTATGACGGTCCCGCCACGGCCACTGCACTTAATGCAGTGGTAGTGCGCAACCCCGAAGCGCTTAAGGAGGCCGAGGCCTCTGATGCGCGTCGGGCCAAGGGCGAAACCCTCGGGCCGCTCGATGGCATCCCCTACACGGCCAAAGACAGCTACCTGGTCAAAGGGCTCACCGCTGCTTCCGGTAGCCCGGCGTTTGCCGAACTGGTCGCCTACCGCGATGCGTTCACCATCGAACGCCTGCGTGCTGCCGGCGCCATCTGCCTGGGCAAGACCAACATGCCGCCGATGGCCAATGGCGGCATGCAGCGTGGGGTGTATGGCCGGGCCGAGAGCCCGTACAACGCTGAATACCTCACCGCACCGTTCGCCTCGGGCTCGTCCAATGGTGCAGGTACTGCCACGGCCGCGAGCTTCTCGGCATTCGGTCTGGCCGAAGAAACCTGGTCGAGCGGGCGTGGTCCTGCTTCGAACAACGGCCTGTGCGCTTACACCCCTTCGCGCGGGGTGATCTCGGTGCGCGGTAACTGGCCGCTGACGCCGACCATGGACGTGGTCGTGCCGTTTGCCCGGACCATGGCCGACTTGCTCGAAGTGCTCGACGTGGTGGTCGCCGAAGACCCCGACACCCGCGGCGATCTGTGGCGGATGCAACCCTGGGTGCCGATTCCGAGCGTCGCCTCGGTGCGTCCGGCTTCGTACCTGGAACTGGCGGTCAACGCCACGGCACTGGCAGGCAAGCGCCTGGGCATCCCGAAGATGTACATCAATGCCGACCCCGAGGCGGGCACCAGTGAAGCGCCGGGCATCGGCGGGCCGACCGGCCAGCGCATCAACACCCGCCCGACGGTTATCGATCTCTGGGAACAGGCGCGCAAGGCCCTGGAAGCCGCAGGCGCCGAAGTGATCGAGGTGGATTTCCCGCTGGTCTCCAATTGCGAAGGCGACCGTCCAGGCGCGCCGACGGTGTTCAACCGTGGCCTGGTGTCCAAAGAATTCCTCCACCATGAGTTGTGGGACCTGACCGCCTGGGCCTTCGATGATTTCCTCCAGGCCAACGGCGACCCGAAACTCAACCGTCTGGTCGATGTCGATGGTCCGAAGATCTTCCCTCACGATCCGGGCACGCTGCCAAACCGCGAAGGCGATCTTGCCGCGGGCATGGACGAGTACGTACGCATGGCCGAGCGTGGCATTACCCCTTGGGATCAGATCAGCACGGTGCCTGACGGCCTGCGCGGGCTGGAGAAAACCCGCCGGATCGATCTGGAAGACTGGATGGATCGCCTCAAGCTCGATGCCGTGCTGTTCCCGACGGTCGCCGACGTTGCCCCGGCCAATTCCGATGTCGACCCGGTATCGGCGGATATCGCCTGGAGCAACGGCGTCTGGGTGGCCAACGGCAACCTGGCGATTCGTCACCTGGGTGTGCCGACGGTCACCGTGCCGATGGGCGTGATGGCTGACATCGGCATGCCGGTCGGGCTGACCTTTGCCGGGCGCGCCTATGACGATTCGTCGTTGCTGCGGCTGGCGTCGGCGTTCGAATCGACAGGGTCCAAGCGCTTGGTGCCGCCGCGCACGCCGCCATTGGCTGCTGGCAATTAAATAGAGAGAGCGGGGTTGGTGCTACGTAGCGTCAATCCCGGTCTTGAGTTGACCGTGCATTGTGCTTGGAAGTGCGCGTGTGATTACGACAGAGATGTCGTGAGATGGGTTTGGATCAGAAGAAGAAAATGGCAGGGGCGGCTGGATTCGAACCAACGCATGGCAGGATCAAAACCTGCTGCCTTACCGCTTGGCGACGCCCCTGTAGCTGTTGCGACGAGTGTCTGGCACTCGTTTGAAGAGATAGCATTCGCTGCCGTTGCAGGAATGCGCGGAAATTTATCAACTTTTTTGCCGTCTGGGAAGAGCCAGAGCAAATAAATTGTTTTTAAAACAGCCGGTTACTGTTGTGCCCGGTCAGGCATCATAGTGTTTTATCCCATCCAGCAGGAAATTCGCCATGGCAAACCACGACATCACCTTCGTTCCCGACCCCGACCCGGAATCCATCTCCAGCGACGTAGCCGGTTTCGGCGGCATGCTGGTTTCCACCCAGATCCCGACCCGCGCCGACGGCAGCCTGGAGCTGGGCGATATCACCCTGCAGAGCGAATGTACCCTGCAAGCGCTGAAGGTTGCGCTGGAACGTGCTGGCAGCTCGATGGACCGGGTTCTGCACCTGACCATCTATCTCACCGACATGGCAGACCGCGCCGCCTTCAACGAGGTCTACCAGCGCTTCTTCGCCAAACCCTGGCCGGTGCGCGCCGCTGTCGGCGTGGCCTCGCTGGCGGTAGAAGGCATGCGTGTGGAAGTGACGGCGATGGCTGCCAAGGCCTAAAGCCGCCGCCGATCCTTGTAGGAGCGGGCCTTGCCCGCGATCGGCCGCGCAGCGGCCGTAATCCAGCCTGCTCGGTATCTGCATGCTGCATTGGCCTCATCGCCGGCTCCGCCAGCTCCCACAACGGCATGCAGCTCGGCAGCCAGCGGGTGCGAGTCACGCGTTTCGCGCTACAATGCGCGCCTTGACCGTGACAAGCCTGACTAAAAAAACATGTCCTTACCCAAGCATCACCTGGAACTGCTCAGCCCCGCCCGCGATGTGGCCATTGCCCGTGAGGCCATCCTGCATGGCGCCGACGCCGTGTACCTCGGTGGCCCAAGCTTCGGCGCCCGCCACAACGCCTGTAACGAGGTGAGCGATATCGCTCAGTTGGTGGAGTTCGCCCATCGTTACCACGCACGGGTGTTCACCACCATCAACACCATCCTCCACGACAACGAGCTGGAGCCGGCGCGCAAGCTGATCCACCAGCTGTACGATGCCGGTGTCGATGCGCTGATCGTCCAGGACCTGGGGGTGATGGAGCTGGATATTCCGCCGATCGAGCTGCACGCCAGCACCCAGACCGACATCCGCACCCTGGCGCGGGCGAAGTTCCTCGATCAGGCCGGTTTCTCGCAACTGGTCCTCGCTCGCGAGCTGAACCTCAAGGAAATTCGTGCCATCGCCGACGAGACCGATGCGGCGATCGAGTTCTTCATTCACGGTGCGCTGTGTGTGGCCTTCTCCGGTCAGTGCAACATTTCCCACGCCCAGACCGGTCGTAGCGCCAACCGCGGCGACTGCTCCCAGGCGTGCCGTCTGCCGTACACCTTGAAGGACGAAAAAGGCGGCGTGATCGCCTATGAAAAGCACCTGTTGTCGATGAAGGACAACAACCAGAGCGCCAACATCCGCGCCCTGGTCGAGGCCGGTGTGCGTTCGTTCAAGATCGAAGGCCGTTACAAGGACATGGGCTATGTGAAGAACATCACCGCCTATTACCGCCAGCGCCTGGACGAGGTCCTCGAAGACCGCCCGGACCTGGCCCGCGCTTCCAGCGGCCGCACCGCGCACTTCTTCGTGCCCGATCCGGACAAGACCTTCCACCGTGGCAGCACCGATTACTTCGTCAGCGAGCGCAAGATCGACATCGGCGCTTTCGACTCGCCGACCTTTACCGGTCTGGCAGTGGGCGTGGTGGAGAAAGTCGGCAAGCGTGACCTGCAGGTTGTCACCCATGAGCCGCTGTCCAACGGCGACGGCCTCAATGTCCTGGTCAAACGTGAAGTTGTAGGTTTTCGCGCCAACATCGCCGAGCCCAAGGGCGAGTTCGATGAAGACGGCGAAAAGCGCTACCGCTATCGCGTCGAGCCGAACGAAATGCCCAAGGGTCTGCACCAGCTACGGCCCAACCATCCGCTGAGCCGTAACCTCGACCACAACTGGCAGCAAGCCCTGCAGAAAACCTCTGCCGAGCGCCGCATTGGCCTGGCCTGGACGGCATGCCTGCGTGAAGAGCGTCTGCAACTGACTGCCACCAGCGAAGAGGGCGTCAGTGCCAGCGTCAGCCTGGACGGTCCGTTCGGTGCGGCCAACAAGCCGGAGCAGGCGCTGGAACAACTGCACGACCTGCTCGGCCAATTGGGTACCACCCAGTATCACGCCACCGCCATCGAGCTGGATGCGCCACAGGCGTTTTTTATCCCCAACTCGCAGCTCAAGGCATTGCGCCGTGAAGTGATCGAAGCGCTGACTGAGGCGCGTATCAAGGCGCACCCACGCGGCGGGCGTAAAGCAGAAAGCAATCCGCCACCGGTGTACCCGGAATCGCACCTGTCGTTCCTGGCCAACGTCTACAACCAGAAGGCACGCGACTTCTACCACCGTCACGGCGTCAAGCTGATCGACGCGGCCTATGAGGCCCATGAAGAGAAGGGCGAAGTGCCGGTGATGATCACCAAGCACTGCCTGCGCTTCTCCTTCAACCTCTGCCCGAAACAGGCCAAGGGCGTCACCGGCGTGCGTACCAAGGTCGCGCCGATGCAGCTGATTCACGGCGACGAGGTGCTGACTCTGAAGTTCGACTGCAAACCTTGCGAGATGCACGTTATCGGCAAGATGAAGGGGCACATCTTCGATCTGCCGCAACCGGGCAGCCAGCAAGTGGTCGGCCATATCAGTCCCGAAGACCTGCTGAAAACCATCCCCCGCGCCCCGCACTGAGTGACCATGAGCGCGACGTTACGGCGTCGCGCTCGTCCTCAGCCGCGCAGCTCCATTCCCGCTTTGTCCAGCAGCCAGCTACGGAACGCCTCCAGCGCTGGCAGCGCCTGGTTGCGCGGCGGATACACCAGGTAGTAACTGCGTGCACTGGCAAAGGGCAGGGCGGGGCTGCTCAGTTCGCCGCTGGCCAGTTCGTCGCTGATCAGGATGCGTGGCACCAGGCCGATGCCGATATCGGCGCGCACCGCCTGGATCAAATGCGAAGTCAATTCGAAGCTCGGCCCCAGGCGCATGGCCTGGTGCGCCAGGCCGTGGTGGGTGAACCATTCGCCCCAGGCATTGGCGTTGTTGGCGACACTGAGCAGTACCTGCTGGCTGATGTCTTTCGGGCTCCAGCTGGGGCGGGTGGCTGCCAGGGTCGGTGACAGGATCAGCATCAGTTCTTCGGCGTGCAGGCGATGGCAGATCAGCCCGGGCAGTTCGCTGGTGGCGACCACGATGGCGGCGTCGATGCCGCTGGTGGCGAAGTCCACCGGTTCGATCCGTGAATTGATATGCACCAGCACGTCGGGATGGCTGCGATAGAACTCGTGCAGGCGTGGCAACAACCATTTCGAACCGAAGGTCGGCAGGGTGGCCAGACGCAGGCTGCCGCCACCGGCCTGGTGGGCGATGGCGTGCAGGGTGGCGCTGCGCACACGCCCCAGGGCCTCGCTGATTTCACGCTGGTACAGGCGCCCGACATCGGTGAGCTTGACCGTGCGGCCTTCGCGACGGAACAACGTCACCCCCAGCTGTTGCTCCAAGGCCTGGACCTGACGGCTGACAGCGCTCTGGGTCAGCGCCAGTTCCACCGCCGCGCGGGTATAGCTTTCATGGCGCGCCGCAGCTTCAAATGCCAGCAGCAAGGACATCGACGGGGTGAGGTTGCGGTAATTCATTCGTAAAAGTCATCAAAGGCTGCGGGAATATCCGTTTGTGCCTGGCGCAAGGCTGCGGGATCATTGGCATCATCCACTACCTGGCGGTGTACTGACCATACCGTTTCAGCAAGTATTCTCGATTAGCCTGACATAAATGAGGCCATCCCCCGATGATCGCCCGACTGACCGGCACTGCACCGGCCACGCTGTACCCTGATTTTCTCGATGCCCTGCGCGCTGCCGGTTTCCGTGGCCAGCTCAGTGCCGACTACGCTACGCGCACCGTGCTGGCGACCGACAACTCGATCTACCAGCGCCTGCCGCAGGCGGCGGTGTTTCCCCAGGACGCCGAGGACGTTGCGCGCATTGCCGCGCTGATGGCCGAGCCGCGCTTCAACGCGGTCAAGCTGACCCCGCGAGGTGGCGGTACCGGTACCAACGGCCAGTCGCTGACCGACGGCATCGTTGTCGACCTGTCGCGACACATGAACAGCATCCTCGAAATCAACGTCGAAGAGCGCTGGGTGCGGGTCCAGGCCGGTGTGGTCAAGGACCAGCTCAACGCCGCGCTCAAGCCGCACGGGCTGTTTTTCGCCCCGGAACTCTCCACCTCCAACCGCGCTACCGTCGGCGGCATGATCAACACCGACGCCAGTGGCCAGGGCAGTTGCACCTACGGTAAAACCCGTGATCACGTGCTGGAGCTGCACAGCGTGCTGCTGGGTGGCCAGCGCCTGCACACCCGGCCGCTGGACGAGGCTGAACTGGAACAGGCCTGTGCCGAACCTGGCCGTGCCGGCGAGGTGTACCGCACTGCGCGGCAGATCCAGGAAACCCAGGCCGAGCTGATCGAGCAGATTTTCCCCAAGCTCAACCGCTGCCTGACCGGTTACGACCTGGCGCACCTGCGCGATGAGCAGGGCCGCTTCAACCTCAACAGCGTGCTGTGCGGCGCCGAGGGCTCGCTGGGTTATGTGATCGAGGCCAAGCTCAATGTGCTGCCGATCCCCAAGTATGCAGTACTGGTCAACGTCCGCTACACCAGCTTCATGGACGCCCTGCGTGACGCCAATGCACTGATGGCGCACAAGCCGCTGTCGATCGAGACTGTCGATTCCAAGGTGCTGATGCTGGCGATGAAAGACATCGTCTGGCACAGCGTCGCCGAATATTTCCCCGCCGATGCCGAGCGTCCGACCCTGGGCATCAACCTGGTGGAATTCTGTGGTGATGATCCGGCCGAAGTGAATGCGCGGGTGCAGGCCTTTGTCGCCCACCTGCAGGCCGACCAGGGTGTCGAGCGCCTGGGTCACACCCTGGCCGAAGGCGCCGAGGCGGTGACGCGGGTCTACACCATGCGTAAACGCTCGGTGGGCCTGCTTGGCAACGTCGAGGGCGAAGTGCGTCCGCAGCCGTTCGTGGAAGATACGGCGGTGCCGCCGGAGCAACTGGCGGATTACATCGCCGAGTTCCGCGCCCTGCTCGACGGCTATGGCCTGGCCTACGGCATGTTCGGTCACGTCGATGCCGGTGTGCTCCATGTGCGCCCGGCGCTGGACATGAAAGACCCGGCCCAGGCGGCGTTGGTCAAACCGATTTCCGATGCGGTGGCGGCGCTGACCCTACGCTATGGCGGCCTGCTCTGGGGTGAGCACGGCAAGGGCCTGCGCTCGGAATACGTGCCGGAGTACTTCGGTGAACTGTACCCGTCGCTGCAAGCGCTCAAGGGCGCCTTTGATCCGCACAACCAGCTCAACCCCGGCAAAATCTGCACCCCGCCGGACAGTGCCCAGGGCCTGATCAAGGTCAACGAAGCGCCGCTGCGTGGCGACTTCGACCGGCAGATCGACGAGCGCGTGTGGCAAAGCTTCGGCAGCGCCGTGCACTGCAACGGCAACGGCGCCTGCTACAACTACGATCCCAACGACGCCATGTGCCCGTCGTGGAAAGCCACCCGCGAACGCCAGCACTCGCCCAAGGGCCGCGCCTCGCTGATCCGCGAATGGTTGCGTTTGCAGGGCGCCGCCAACATCGATGTGCTGGCCACCGCCCAAGGCAAGTTGAACTGGCTCAAAGGCCTGCCGGCGCGTCTGCGCAACAACCTCTCGCGCAGCAAAGGCGAGGCGGATTTTTCCCATGAAGTCTACGACGCCATGGCCGGTTGCCTGGCCTGCAAATCCTGCGCGGGTCAGTGCCCGATCAAGGTCAACGTGCCGGAATTCCGCTCGCGCTTCCTGGAGCTGTACCACGGGCGTTACCAGCGACCGCTGCGTGACTACCTGATTGGCTCGCTGGAATTCAGCATCCCGTACCTGGCCCATGCGCCGGGGCTGTACAACGCGGTGATGGGTTCGAAGTGGGTCAGCAACCTGCTGGAGCGGCATGTCGGCATGCTCGACAGTCCGCTGATCAGCCGTTACAACCTGCAGGCCACCCTGACCCGTTGCAACGTGCGCATGGCCAGCATCCCGGCCCTGCGCGAACTGACCCCGGCCCAACGCGAACGCAGCATTGTCCTGGTCCAGGATGCCTTCACCCGCTATTTCGAAACCCCGGTGCTGGCGGCGTTCATTGATCTGGCTTACCGCCTTGGCCACCGCATCTACCTGGCGCCCTACAGCGCCAACGGCAAGCCGCTGCACGTCCAGGGGTTCCTTGGTGCCTTCAACAAGGCGGCCATCCGCAACGCGCGTCAGCTCAGTGCCCTGGCCGACTGCGGTGTGCCGCTGGTGGGCCTGGACCCGGCCATGACCCTGGTCTACCGCCAGGAGTACCAGAAGGTGCCGGGCCTAGGCGATTGCCCGAAAGTGTTGCTGCCACAGGAGTGGCTGATGGATGTGCTGCCCGAGCAGCCGACCCGGGCAACCACTACTTACCGGCTGATGGCGCACTGCACCGAGAAGACCAACGTCCCGGCCAGTACCCGCCAGTGGGAGCAGGTGTTCGCCCGTCTGGGCCTGAAGCTGTCCACCGAGGCCACCGGCTGCTGCGGCATGTCTGGCACCTACGGCCACGAAGCGCGCAACCAGGAAACCTCGAAGGTCATCTTCGAGCAATCCTGGGCGGGCAAGCTGGACAAGGAGGGTGAAGCGCTGGCCACCGGATACTCATGCCGTAGTCAGGTCAAGCGCCAGGCGGATCGCACCTTGCGCCATCCGCTGGAGGTGCTGTTGCAGCAGCTCAGCCGCTGAAACATCGGGGTCTCAAGCAGATTGGCGGAGCGGTCAAGGGTAAAAGAGCACCAGCCCGAACACTGCGAATACCACCAGATGCATGAGGCCCTGGATCGGTGAGGTTTTCTGGCTGTTGAAGCTCAGCATGGTCAGCACCACGGTGACGACGAAGAGCAGGATTTCGGTATTGGAAATGCCCATCACCACCTGCTTGTTGGTGACCATGCCGATCACCAGCACAGCCGGCACCGTGAGGCCGACGGTCGAAACGAATGCCCCCAGGCACAGGTTGATCGCGCGTTGCATTTCGTTGTTGATCGCCGCCTTCACCGCGGTAATCGATTCGGGGGTGAAGACAATGATTGCAATCAGCACACCGCCCACTGCGGTCGGTGCGCCGACTGCCTCGATGCCGTAGTCGGTCACCACCGCCAGGTAATGCGCCAGCAATACGATCGGCAGTATCAAACCGAGCAGCACCAGTGAACGTACCAGGATCTCTTTGCTGTCGAGTGGCGTCTGCTCGCTGCTGGCGGGGGCATCGCTGTGCGCTTCAGGCTGGGCGATGCTCATCTGGCCGGCTGGCGGCTGCATGAAGAAGCGTCGGTGGCTGCGCATCTGCATCCACAGGAACGCTGCGTACAGCACCAGGGTCAGCGCAGAGATGCCAACCGCCTGGGTGACGCTGAACTCGCCCGTGCTGGAGGTGTAGTTGGGGAGGATCAAGGCGACCGCGGTGAGCAGCACGATCATCGAAATGTACGCGTTGGCACCCTGGATATTGAACGCCTGCTCGCCATTGCGCACCGCGCCGGCGATCAGGCAGATACCGATGACCAGGTTCATGATGATCATCATCACGGCAAATATCGAGTCTCTGCCAATGGTCGGGAAATCACCTGGCCCCAGCAGGACCGAGGCGATAAGAATCACTTCGATCGACACAATCGACAGCGTCAGAATCAGTGTGCCGTAGGGTTCGCCAAGCTGTTGCGCCAGGTGGTCGGCCTCGTGCACTACGCCGAAAGACGCCATCAGGATGGTAAAGAACAGCAGCAGAAACACCCAGGTCGAGGTCAATGAATTCAAGGTGCTGCCCAGCAGCTCTGCGCCCACCAGCATGAACAGGCCTACCACCAGCCAGGCGCCGGCAAGCCTCATCCAGGTCGAAAGGGCAATCAGTGGAGGTTTTTTGATAGCGTCGCTTAGCAGGACGTCTTGGCTTGGTGCGATGTTCATGTTGTCAGTCTCCCCGTGAACACGATGGATGTTTTTCGTCTACGGCGTTCACCTGGCGCTTTTTCGCAACGCCGCCATTGAGGGCGCCCATCGAGCCTTCATAGACCAGCCCGAGCAACAGGATGGCGGCGAAGATAAACGCCCCGATGAACCCTGCCCAACCGGTTTCCCTGACCGACACGGCGTAGGCAAACAGGAACAGTGCTTCGGCCTCAAAGATCACAAAGAGAATCGCAACTAGATGGAATTTGGCCGATAGCCGCAGGCGGGCGTCACCGACGGGCAGCATGCCCGACTCGAAAGGTTGGTTCTTGCTCCGCCCCCAGGCCTTGCCGCCGAGAAATCTGGAAACGCCCAGCATCAGCAGGCAAAGGGTGACAACGCCGAGCAGAAAGACGCCGAACGCCCAGTTGTGCGAGATAGTGGCTGCAGTGTCTGTCATTGGTCAGCCCCGGTATGAATTTCCAGAGGGGAACTGGCTAACCACAGGCGCACGGCGCTGACGGGCAGTGTTGAATACGCTGCACGCGTGAAAAGGGAAGGGGGAGAGATGGAGGGTGCTGATAAGTCGGTCACAGCCTGCTTCCTTGGAAGTGCAGGGCCGTCCCCGATCGGTATTCGAGCCTGAGGTCGTCCTCAGGTGAGCGTGTCATGTAGCGGGTGAGACTGTACTGATTTTTGCCGCCGATGCCAACGCTCGTGTCCGTTTACCTTCAGTCGCGCCGCTCGGCCACCAGCAGCAGCGACTGCGGTACAAGGCTTTGCGGGTGCTGCGGCTCCTGCAGGCTGACCAGGCGAAAACCGGCCATGTCCAGCGCATTGAGCCAACTGGACAAGGTGCGCATGTACCACGGCATGGGTTGCCACTGGCCCTGGAAGTCGGCAAAGGTCTCCACGCGCCAACCATCCTGATAGTCGCCCGCCGCCGCAGTCCAGGGATGAAGGGTCTGGATCAGCAACGCACCGCCAGGAACGAGCAGGGCGTTCATCGCCGCGAGCAGCGGGATGATGTCCTGGTGCAGCAGGGCGAAGTTGGCGCAGATCAGGTCGTAATCGCTACCGATGTTTACCTGGGCCGCAGCCAACGCATCGTAACTGGCCTGATGCACCGGCGAACTGCCTGCTGCCCGCGCTGCTTCGACCAGGGTTGCGTCGCCATCCACCCCGACCGCCTTGATGCCCCGTTCGGCCAGGGCACGCAGCAGCCAGCCCTCACCACAGCCGAGGTCGAGCACATGCTCGGGCTGGCGGCCCAGCACGGCCAGGAGGATGGCCTGGTCGGTGACTTTCAGGCGGCTTTCGATGGCGCCGCTACGGATCGCTTCGATCCAGGCGCGGGCGTTGTGATGCCAGCTTTGCAGGAGGGTGGATTCGTGGCTGCTCATTGCTATATCCACTGTGGCGGGTCGCCTGCAAGGTTAGGCCAAATGTCGATGCGGCGGAGCTTGGTCCGCCATTCCCTCCCGCTCGTGTGACCACGTCAGGCGCGGTTAAGCATCAGCCCATGCAGCACCCCAAACCGCAACCCAGGCTCGGACGGCATCATTTCGGTGATGCCAAACGCCTTGAACGCCGCCAGCATGATCGCCAGGCCACCCGGCAACGCGCTTTGGCGATGAGGCTGCAAGCCACCCAGACGGGTGCAGTTAACGTGACCGGCCTCCAACAGCAGCACCGACAGGCGCAGCAGGCCGCGGTAGGTGATGCCACCTTCGCCGCAGTCGTTCAGGGCATTGGCCCTGAGCACTTTGGCCAGCATTCGCGCAGTACCGGAAGAGCCGATGGCCTGCTGCCAACCCAGGTGGCGATAACGCCGGGCGACTTTCTCGAACTGCAAGGTGGCGGTGCGCTCGGCGTCCAGCAGGGCCTGGGCGCGAACCACGCCGCCAGGGAAATAGCGCGTGCTCCAGATGCCACTGCCGATGTTCAGGCTTTCGGTCAACAGTGCCTGTTGGCCGCGGCCCAGAATCAATTCAGTGGAGCCGCCGCCGATATCCACCACCAGGCGTCGGGTATCGGCAGCAGGGATGCGATGGCTGACACCGGCATACACCAGCTGGGCTTCCTCCTGGCCGGAGATGACGTCGATGGGAAAACCCAGGTGGCGCTGGGCATCGCTCAGAAAAAATTTGGCATTGGCGGCTTCACGCACAGCGCTGGTGGCCACTGCGCGTACGCGTCCAGGCTCGAAGCCGCGCAGCTTTTTGCCAAAGCGGGCGAGCGCTTGCCAGCCTCGGTCCAGCGCCAGTTCGTCCAGGGCGCCATCGTGCAGACCTTCGGCCAGGCGAACCGGCTCGCGCAAGGATTTCACTTCTTCGATAACCCACTGGCGGTTCCGTTTGACCGGCTGGCCGATCATCATGCGAAACGCATTGGACCCCAGGTCAATCGCCGCAAACAGGGAGGTATCGCTTTTCATCGAGTGTTCCTTGCAGGTTCATCAGGCAACGCTCAAAAGCGTTTGCGATGATCTTGCCACTCGATCGATGACGCGAAGATGACAGCCAGTACCCGCACCTACGGCTTTTTTACAACGGCGAAATCGTCCCTAACGCGCCAATCCCAATAGCCAGCACCAGAAACCCAACGACGAAAAGCGCAAGCTTGCCCATATGAACTCCGAATTGAACAGGAAAGAGGCAACAGGCGCTGCAGATAACCCAGTCACCTGATCAGACACGCTGTGAAAGGTGTCTGTTAGGGCCTTCATTGTCCGAGTGTCAGGGTTTTCATTACAGATGCAGATGAAGCAGAAAAATACGGATCAGAATAAAAACGCCCCGACCTGAACATCCAGGGCGGGGCGTTTTTTGTGGCTGTGTCAGGCTGCGGCGTTGCTGTTACGCCAAGTCAAAACGGTCCAGGTTCATCACTTTGCTCCAGGCAGCAATGAAGTCCCTGACGAACTTGTCCTTGCCATCGTCGCTGGCATACACCTCAGCCAGCGCACGCAGTTGCGCATGCGAGCCGAACACCAGATCGACGCGGCTACCGGTCCACTTCAGCTCGCCGGTTTTGCGGTCGCGGGCTTCATAGCTGTCGTTGGCGCTGGAGGCCGGCTTCCATTCCACGCCCATGTCCAGCAGGTTCTGGAAGAAGTCGTTGGTCAACGCTCCTGGCCGTTTGGTGAACACACCTTGTGCGTTCTGCCCGACATTGTTGCCCAGCACCCGCAGGCCGCCGATCAACACGGTCATCTCCGGCGCGCTGAGGTTCAGCAGTTGCGCCTTGTCGACCAGCAGCGCCTCGGGTTTGGCCTTGGCCCCGGCTTTGATGAAGTTGCGAAAACCATCGGCAACCGGCTCGAGCAAACCGAAAGACTCCACATCGGTCTGTTCCTGCGAGGCGTCGGTACGGCCTGGGGAGAAGGGCACGGTGAGGTTGTGGCCAGCGTTTTTCGCCGCTTGCTCCACACCCGCGTTACCCGCCAGAACGATCAGGTCGGCGAGGGAGATTTTCTTGCCGCCGCCCTGGGCGTTGAAGTCGTTCTGGATGCCTTGCAGCTTGACGAGCACTGCGGCCAGCTGCGCCGGCTGGTTGGCTTCCCAGTCTTTCTGCGGTGCCAGGCGCAGGCGGCCACCGTTGGCGCCGCCGCGTTTGTCCGAACCGCGGAAACTTGCGGCAGCGGCCCAGGCGGTGGATACCAGTTGCGCCACCGACAGGCCCGAAGCCAGAACCTTGGCCTTGAGTGCGGCGACGTCGGCGTCGTTGACCAGGACGTGGTCGACTGCCGGAATCGGGTCTTGCCAGAGCAGTTCTTCACCGGGCATTTCCGGGCCGAGGTAGCGTGACAGCGGGCCCATGTCGCGATGAATGAGCTTGTACCAGGCGCGGGCGAAGGCGTCGGCCAGTTGCGCGGGGTTTTCCTTGAAGCGGCGGGCGATCGGCTCGTAGATCGGGTCGAAGCGCAGTGCCAGGTCCGAGGTCAGCATCCGCGGTTCCTGTTTTTTCGCCGGGTCGAAAGCGTGGGGGATGCGGTCGGCACCGGCACCGCCTTTTGGCCGCCACTGGTGGGCACCGGCCGGGCTCTTGGTCAGCTCCCAGTCGAAGCCGAAGAGGTTTTCCAGGTACTCGTTGCTCCATTTCGTGGGGGTCGAAGTCCAGGTCACTTCCAGGCCGCTGGTGATGGCGTCGGCGCCTTTGCCGCTGCCGAATTTGTTGCGCCAGCCCAGGCCCTGTTCCTCAAGGCCGGCGGCCTCGGGTTCAGGGCCGACGTTGTCGGCCGGGCCGGCACCGTGGGTCTTGCCGAAGGCGTGGCCGCCGGCGATCAGCGCCACGGTTTCTTCATCGTTCATGGCCATGCGGCCGAAGGTGTCGCGGATGTCCTTGGCGGAAGCGACCGGGTCGGGATTGCCTTCAGGGCCTTCGGGGTTTACGTAGATCAGGCCCATCTGTACTGCGGCCAACGGGTTATCGAGGTTGCGCTCGCCGGCTGGGAGGTTACGGCTTTGTTCCTCACCATGTTTGGAAGGTTCAGCCACCAGCGGTACGTCGCCTGGCGGTTGCGCTTTGCCATAGCGGATATCGCCACCCAGCCAGACGGTCTCGGCACCCCAGTTCACCGCTTCATCCGGCTCCCAGACATCGGCGCGGCCGCCGGAGAAGCCGAAGGTCTTGAAGCCCATGGATTCCAGGGCGACGTTGCCGGTCAGCACGATCAGGTCGGCCCAGGAAATGTTCTTGCCGTACTTCTGTTTGATCGGCCAGAGCAGGCGCCGGGCCTTGTCCAGGCTGACGTTGTCGGGCCAGCTGTTGAGCGGGGCGAAGCGCTGCTGGCCGGAACCGGCACCACCACGGCCATCACCGATGCGATAGGTGCCGGCGCTGTGCCAGGCCATGCGGATGAACAGCGGACCATAGTGGCCGAAGTCGGCAGGCCACCAGTCCTGGGAGTCAGTCATCAGCGCCCGCAGGTCTTGCTTGAGGGCGGCAAAATCCAGGCTCTTGTAGGCCTTGGCGTAATCGAAATCCTCGTCCATGGGATCGGAGAGGCACGAGTGCTGATGCAGGATTTTCAGGTTCAGCTGGTCGGGCCACCAGTCGCGGTTACTGGTACCACCGCCGGCAGCAGGATTGAACGGGCATTTTGACTCGTTTGACATGACTGTTTCACCTCTGGATGGACTCACCCCACAATCCGACCCGTTCTATCAACCGGGTAGAGATGAGTGAAATCAATGACATAGGTTCAAGGCCAGCGGTTCGATCAACGAATCGGGGATGGCCATCACGGACAGTTCAGCGTAGCGGCAATCTCGTTATCGGAAAGATGAATCACTGCGGGAAGGGCAGCTGTAGCCGCTTTGTTACCGCCTTCCCAGAAGCCATCCGGCCGGATCAGTGCAGCGATAAATATAGGCTAGACCTGGCGAAGAGCGAGGGCTAATAGCGGGAGTATTGGGGGTTGATAGAGTGACTCTCTCAGCTGGCCGGTGGGAGCGGGCATACCCCGCGATGCGAGGTGACTGACAAACCGCAATCGCGGGGCAAGTCCGCTCCTACCGTCAAGCCGTTGCCTCAAACGCGTCGTGGTACTTGACCACGCCGGTTGGTGCAACATCCCTGAAAGACAATGCCTGGAAGTACTCAGGGGGGACGCCGGGCAGCTCAAGGCCGGGGTACGTCTTGAAGCCGAAGCGCCCGTAGTAGCCTGGGTCGCCAAGCAGCACGCAGCCGGCACCGCCAAGACGCTGCAACTGCGCCAGCGCGGCGTTCATCAATGACGAACCAATGCCTTGACCCTGGCGCTCAGGGTGCACCGAAATCGGCCCCAGGCCGTACCAGCCGGTTGCCCCCGACGACACCGTAACGGGTGACAGGGCAACGTGACCGATGATTTCGCCATCTTCCACCGCCACCAACGAGACGCTCAGCTGATTGGCCTTGCGCAGGGCATTGACGATGAAATGCTCGGTGTGGCTTGAGTGCTCCTGATTTTTGAATGCGGCCTCGGTCAGGCGTGCAATGCTGTCGATGTCTGCAGGTTGTTCATTGCGAAGGGTGATGTTCATGTTGATCCTGGCTTTGCTGTCCTGGTCGATAGTCTTGCGCAACGCTTGGTAAAGCGCATCAGGTTGAACTACAAGGCAGTGAACGACAAGGCGGCTGTTACCTTGCGTCAACTCGGCAAACGACTGCCACTCTGCGCTGCCAGTCCCTGTAACATGCATCACCTTCCCACCACGCCCGAGTCTGAAAAATGGATGCTCACTCGATACTTGCTTATGTGCTGGTTGCAGCGATTGCCATCGCCAGTCCAGGTCCTGCCACGTTGATGGCGATCAACAACAGCCTGGCCTATGGTCCGCGTTCTGCACTGTGGTCTTCTCTGGGCAATGCGTGCGGACTGTTCTGCCTGTCGGCAGCGGCAATGCTGGGCCTGGGCGCTTTGCTCGCCAGTTCCGAGTGGATGTTCAACGTGGTGAAAATTGCCGGGGCCGGCTACCTGTTCTATCTGGGCGCCAAGCAGTTGTTCAAGAAGACGCCGATGCTTGCGGCCGATGGTCTGGCCGATCAGAAAGTCAGCAAACCATCGCGTCTGAAGCTGTTCAAATCGGCCTTCCTCACCGCAGCTACCAACCCCAAGGCGACGATGTTCTTTTCGGCACTGTTCCCGCAGTTCATTGACCAGAGCGCCGCATTGCTGCCGCAGTTTCTGCTGCTCACGTCGATCTTCATGGGCTTGTCGCTGACGTCCCTGAGCTTGTATGCCGCGTTGGCCTCGCGGGCCAAAGGCGTACTGAAACGGCCACGGTTTTCGCTGTGGGTGAGCAGGGCGGTAGGCTCGACGTTCATCTTCTTCGGGGCCGCCATTCTTACCATGCGCAGGCAAGGTGCATAGAGCGTCTGAGCATTTGCGCTCTGTTGATCGCCAGCTCGACGCGCTACCTCATCGCAACACGCGTCGATACTGCTGAACCGCAAACGCCCCTGCACACACTCCCCAGACCGCCCAGGCAACAGCCACCTGCCAATGAGTCATTACTCCCTGGGCGTCTCCCATAAAGAACACGGCAGCGATCAGGAACATCATCAATGAACCTGCCGCCAGCACTGTCCGCAAAATACCCATCATTGTTCGCCACCAGATTCCGGGTTCATACCGCCCTTCGATCCAGCGCGTCAGTACTGTCAGCCCCGCGAGAATCAACGCCGATAGCACCAGCAGAATAGGCACGCCAATGATTGCCATTGACGGCTCAAACTCTCCACCATCCTCGCCAGGGGTATAGAAACTGGCGGTCCAGATATTCCGGCACAGAGCCGAGATCAGGCAGATCGCCGCGATAGGGGCGACGGGGAATATCAGGCCGCTGAGCAGTTGTGTTCCAAGGCGCTTCACGAGGGTCTCCTGAGTTCGCTGCTTCAGGTAAGAAGTCAGCAGTTACATCCTGTGGGCATAATCTGATGTGTATTTGTCGTGAGGGCAACTCTCTGTGCATGGTGCAGGGATCGTGCAAAGCTGGAGAACACTGCTATTCCTATTGGTTGATGCCTTCGGATAGCCGTTGATGCTGGTCGTCGAACAGTTACACAAGTCGTTCACCACCGCCCAGGGCACGCTGCCGGTGCTGCAGGGCGTCGACTTGCGTCTGGCGCGGGGCAGCAGCCTGGCGTTGATGGGCGAGTCGGGCAGCGGTAAAAGTACCTTGCTGCACCTGCTCGCAGGGCTCGACCGCGCTGACAGCGGGCGCATCCTGATCGACGCCGAACCCCTCGACGCGCGTTCGGAGTCTGGCCTGGCGCGCTGGCGCCGGGAAGGCATCGGTCTGGTGTTCCAGCAGTACAACCTGATCAGCAGCCTGGATGTGGCAGCCAACCTGGCGTTTCAGGCACGGCTGGCCGGGCGCTTCGATCAGCAATGGCTGGACTGTCTATGCGAGCGCCTGGGGCTGGCGGATGTGTTGCAGCGCTACCCGGAGCAACTGTCCGGCGGCCAGCAACAGCGCGTCGCCATCGGCCGGGCACTGGCGGGGCGACCTGCGTTGCTGCTGGCCGATGAGCCCACCGGCAGCCTCGACGAGGCCAGTAGCGATCAAGTGTTGAGCCTGCTGCTGCAACTGGTTGCCGAGGCCGGCAGCAGCGTGCTGATGGTGACCCACAGCCAGCGCCTGGCTGCGCGCCTGCAGCAACGTTGCTTCCTGCATGCCGGCCGGGTGCAGGTCGAGACGGCTTGATGAACGCCTTGCTGATGACCTTGCAGGCGCTGCTGAGCCATTGGTGGCGCCATCGTTTGCAGTTCTTCAGCCTGTTTACCGGATTGTGGCTGGCCACTGCGCTGTGGACCGGAGTCCAGGCCTTGAACAGCCAGGCACGCAATGACTACGCCCGTGCCAGTGCGCTGTTGACCGGCCCTGTGCAGGCGCAACTGGTGGCCCGCGATGCAGAGCGATTCGAGCAGTCGTTGTACCTGCAACTGCGCCAGTCGGGCTGGTCGGTATCCCCGGTCGTGGAAGGGCGCGTGCGTTTTGCCGGTGAGCGGCCGCTGACGGTGCGCCTGATCGGCATCGAACCGTTGAGCCTGCCAGCGGCAGCGAGCGTCGCCGGCACGCCGATGCAAGACTTCGACCTGCAGGCGTTCATCGGCACTCCGGGGCAAGCCTGGGTTGGTCCGGACACCCTGCAGCAACTGGGTATGCAAGCGGCGGATCAAGCACTCAGCAGTGACGGCCAGATGTTGCCCCCTTTCGTCCTCAAGCCACAGCTGGCACCGGGCGTGATCATCGTCGACATCGGTCATGCCCAGGCCTTGCTGCAAGTGCCGGGGCAGCTATCGCGGTTGCTGCTGGCGGATGACAAGGCGCCATTGCCCGCGGCCATTGCTGCCCGCCTCAAACTGCAACCAGCCGGCGACGATGGTGGCCTACAACGTCTGACCGAGAGCTTTCACCTCAATCTCACCGCGCTCGGCCTGCTGGCCTTTGTCGTCGGGCTGTTTATCGCTCACGCCGCCATCGGCCTGGCGCTTGAACAGCGTCGTGGTCTGATTCGCACCCTGCGTGCCTGCGGCATCAGCTTGAACTTGGTGTTGGTCGGCCTGACGCTGGAACTGGGTGTGTTCGCGGTGCTCGGCGGTTTGGCCGGGGTCGCCAGCGGCTATGTGCTGGCCGCCTTGCTGTTGCCCGATTTCGCCGCCAGCTTGCGCGGTTTATATGGCGCCCAGGTCGCCGGGCAACTGAGTCTGCCGACCTGGTGGTGGTTGGCCGGGGTGCTGGTGAGCGTGTGCGGCGCGCTGATCGCCGGGTTGAGCAGTGTTTTGCGCGCAGCCCGCCTGCCACTGCTGGTGCTGGCGCAACCTCAGGCCTGGCGGTTGGCCCAGGGCCCGTGGCTGCGACGTCAGGCCATTGCAGCAGGGCTGTTGCTACTGGTGGCGCTCGGCTGTTGGCACTACGGGGCCAGCCTGCCCAGTGCATTCATCCTGCTTGCGGCGCTGCTGCTGGCTTTTGCGCTGCTGTTGCCGACGTTGCTCGATGGCGCGTTAGCCTGGCTGGCACGCTTCTGTCGGCGACCATTGGCGCAGTGGTTCATCGCCGACAGCCGCCAGCAATTGCCCGCATTGAGCCTGGCGCTGATGGCCTTGCTGCTGGCGCTGGCTGCCAGTGTCGGCGTGGGCAGCATGACCGAGGGCTTTCGCAAGACCTTTAGCGGCTGGCTCGATCAGCGCCTGGCCGCCGATCTCTATGTCACCCCCCGGGATAACGCGCAGGCTGCGCAGATCAGCGAATGGCTCGGCGAACAGCCGGGAATCAGCGCGGTGCTGCCCAGCTGGCGCCTTGAGCTACGCCTGCAGGAGTGGCCGGTACAAGTCCAGGGCATCATCGATCACCCCGGCTATCGCACACGCTGGCCGTTGCTGGAACACAGCGCGCGGGTCTGGGAGCAACTGGCGAGCGGTCGCGCAGTCATGCTCAGTGAACAGTTGGCGCGGCGTTTGCGCGTGCAGTTGGGCGACAGTCTTCAACTGCCGGTGGAGCCTGCACAAGCCATGACCGTGGTCGGCATCTACGCTGACTATGGCAATCCCAAAGGCCATCTGCTGGTCAATGCCGACTGGCTGCGCAGGCATCGGCCTGAGGCGAGCCTGAACAATATCAGCCTGAACCTGGTTGCCGAGCGTGTCCCGGTGCTCAAGGCCGAGCTGCAACAACGCTTTGCCCTGGACGACAGCCGCGTGGTCGAGCAAGCCACCTTGAAGCGCTGGTCGACTGAAGTTTTCAGTCGCACCTTTGCCGCTACGTCCGCGCTCAACAGCCTGACCCTCGGTGTCGCTGGCATCGCGCTGTTCATCAGTCTGCTGAGCTTGAGCCAGAGTCGCCTCGGCCAACTGGCGCCGCTCTGGGCGCTGGGTGTGCAGCGCAGGCAACTGGTGTGGCTGTCGCTCGGTCAAACCCTGATGTTGAGCTGCCTCACCGTGCTGCTGGCGATACCCCTGGGCTTGCTGCTCGCCTGGTGTCTGGTGGCGGTGGTCAACGTCCAGGCGTTTGGCTGGCGCTTGCCGCTGCATGTGTTTCCCGGGCAACTGCTGCAACTGGCCATGCTAGGTCTGTTGACCAGTCTGCTGGCCAGTGCCTGGCCGCTATGGCAATTGGCACGGCGCCAGCCGAGCGAGTTATTGAGGCAATTTGCCGATGAAGCCTGAAGCCTGGGGGTTGATTGTCTTGTTGCTGCTGAGCGGTTGCGATCAGCCTGAGCCAGCAGACAAAAGTTTTGCCGGCTTGGGTCAGGAGGCGGACGCCTTCAGGCAGGTGACGCGCAATCATGTACTGGAGTTTCCTCGCGATCACGCTGCGCACAATGGCTTTCGCATCGAGTGGTGGTACGTCACCGCCAATCTCAAGGACGCTCAGGGGCGTGAGTGGGGGGCACAGTGGACCTTGTTCCGCTCGGCCCTGCGCACCGGCGCGGAAACTGCCGACTGGAGCAGCCCCAACCTGTGGATGGGGCATGCGGCGCTGACCGGCCCTGGTGGCCATCAATCCAGCGAAACCCTGGCGCGCGGCGGCATCGGCCAGGCGGGTGTTGCCAGCCAGCCGTTCCGGGCCTGGATAAATGACTGGTCGCTGCAGGGTAGCGATGACATCGGGCAATTGCAGATGGTCGCCCGCGGCGAAGGTTTTGCTTACCGCTTGAACCTGCTGAGCACGGGGCCGCTGGTGCTGCATGGCGCACAGGGCTACAGCGAAAAATCCGGCAAGGGTCAGGCGTCTTACTACTACAGCCAACCGTTCTACCAGGTCAGTGGCGAGGTCGAGCGCGAAGGCCAGCGCGTTGCGGTCACCGGCAACGCCTGGCTTGATCGGGAATGGAGCAGCCAGCCGCTGGCGGCCGGACAATCGGGGTGGGACTGGTTTTCCCTGCACCTGGACAGCGGCGCGAAACTGATGCTGTTTCGCGTGCGTGAGGCTGCGGGCACGCCCTACCGGGCAGGCACCTGGATCAGCGCACAAGGGCAGACCCAGGTGCTGCAAGGCGAACAGATCCAGCTCCAGGCCCTGGCCTGGTCAAAGCAGGACAACGGCGTTGAAATGCCCACTCGCTGGCGGGTGCAGGTGCCGAGCCAGGGTGTTGATCTACAGGTTGATGCGCTGGAACCGAAAGCCTGGATGCACACCAGCTTCCCGTATTGGGAAGGGCCGGTGCGCATCAGCGGCAGTGTGGGCGGCAGGGGCTATCTCGAAATGACCGGCTACTAGCTGTAATGCGCCTTCTCGGTGGTATCTCACCTCACGCCAACAGCGAAACTGCCTTGAGCAGATCGTGCAGTCCTTCCGGAACCAGCGGTGATGTATCCGTGAAGCTTGAACTATCACGCCATGTGGCCTTGAACGCTGCGCCATCGCTTTCGTGACCAATCAGGCAGGGTTGTTGGTAAAGGCTCATGTCGCTGAATTTAGCGTCATAGACCTGGACAATCTCGTGCCCTGGTTTGCCGGCATAGGTAAAGATGCTCTCCAGAGTGCCAAGCAGACGCACATCGCTGATCGACTGGTTCAGTTCTTCCTGCACTTCTCTGGCAATGGCATCAACGCTGCGCTCACCGAAATCGATGCCACCGCCGATGGGGCGAAACAGGGTCTGATCAGATTCAGCGTCGTAAAACTGGTTAACCAGAATCTTTCCCTGGTGATGAAAGACGCACAGAGCGAGAGCGCGAATGCGGTGCTCGGACACGAGTCAAATTCCTTTTGTGAGTGAGTGGGCGCGCGACGATACGTTTGTGCTCGTGTTCAGGCAAATTTCTCAACGCGCACCGACGGTCCTGTACTGCGCAAAAACCGGCATTGCGAGGAACAAGATAACGGACGTAATTTATTACGGCGAGCGAGGGAGAGGTCCTGATGACCCTCCGATGGATTGCCTGGGAGCCGAGACATGCGCGAACCAATCTATCTGCAAGACCTGGCGGTGGGCGATACCTTCAGCAGTGATCAGCATCTTCTGGATGCCGAACAGATCATCCGCTTTGCCAGCGAATACGATCCGCAGCCGTTTCACCTGGATGAGCATCTGGCGCAGGACAGTTTTTTCCAGGGGCTGGCTGCGAGCGGTTGGCAGACCAGCGCCATCACCATGAAGCTATTGGTGGGTAGCCTTGCGTTCGCCGGGGGTGTAATTGGTGCGAATGCCGAAGTGACCTGGCCACAGCCAACCCGCCCCGGCGATATACTGCGTGTCCAGAGCACGGTCGTTAGCGTTGCACCTTCCCGATCCCGGCCAGACCGGGGGACGGTGGTGCTCGAGAGCATCACCTCGAATCAGCGCGGTGAGACGTTGCAGCGCATGACCAGCAGGATTCTGTGCTTCAAGCGCGAGGAGTAAGCCAGCCCAGTGTCAAGCACCGGGCTGGCCGAGTGTGCGCTACTGGCTGTGGATTCAAGCGCTCGACACTACTCCAGCCTACAGCGACACCAGCACATCACACTGGGATTCGTTGAGCACATGCTTGGTAACGCTGCCGATCAACAGTTCTTCCAGAGCGCTTTCACCCTGCTTGCCGATCACGATCAGGTCGCAGTCCAGCTCCTGTTCCTGCTCAACGATCCGCCAGGCGGCATCACCGTGCACCACGATTTGCCGGGCATTGCTCAGCCCGGCGGCTTCGCTCAATGCCGCGAGTTGTTGCACGGCGTCTTTCCTGATGACATTGCGGTAGTGATTGAGGGTCTCCTGGTCAATGTGGGCGAAGCGCATGCTGCCCTCGAAGGGGGCTTCGTACACGTGCAGGAGAATGATCTCGGCCTGCGGCGCAACAGCCTTTGCCAGTGCGATGGAACGCAGCGATGCAGGCGAAAAATCAACCGGGACGAGCAAGGTACGGTAGGCATCGCGAGGTGCGTGCTTGACCACCAGCAAAGGGCAGGGCATGCGGCTGAGCATTCTTTGCACGGTAGAGCCGAGCAGCAGGCGACGGGCCAGGCTTTGGCCCTTCGCCCCGCAGACCAACAGGTTGCTGTGTTTGTCCTGCACCACCCGGGTGATTTCCGTGACAACCGAGCCGGGCGCTACCTGTACACCAGCGCTGGTGTCATAGCGCTGGAAGAGCATGTCGGCCAGTTCATGAGTTTTTTCTCTTGCAGTCTCCAGCACGTCTTTCAACAGGTCTTCATCCGGTACCACCAGATGCTTGAGGCGCTCGAAGGGGGCTGGATTGGCGACGTAGAGCAGATCCAGCGATGCGTGCTGCTCCTTGCTCAACAGTGCGGCCCGCTCTGCTGCGTTGCGGGCAGCGCTGGACAGGTCGGTGGCAACCAGTACGTGGTTCAACGAGGTCATATCGTTTTCCTTATGCAATGCTGTGCACATGAATCTTAGGCGTTGGCCTGTTATCGATCCGTTCCCTGCTTGCAGCCATCCTCTCGCGAACCACGTCCGGCGTTTTGATTTGCGTCAAATACAGTGGTTATAGCATCCGCTGGCCACGGTTGCGGGCAGCGCGCTTGATTCGACCATCTCCGGCGCTGTTGCCGTGAAGTTTAAAGTTGCCAATTTTTATTTCTAATTTGGTATCTATTTGTTTTGGGTAAAATATTGCAAGTGTAAGAATACTCAACTAGTGCATTGATCCTGTCGGTCATGCCGATCGTAATCGCTAGCTGAATACTCGCATCAGCTGGCAGCTGTTGCGTTTACGCCTGACGTAAGGCTTACCTGCGCATTGCCCTCAGTACCCACTGCCTGAAACCCGCCTGAACAAAGGCTTTGGCGTGGATCTGCCGCCAGCCGCAGTGCTGGCGGCACTGCGGCGACCTGGAACCGGTCAGCGGCCATTGCTGAAAGCACAAGACTTTCGCCTGAAAAACCGGATAATGGCGGCCAAATCGTTTTGCACGTTATTATGGTGTTCCCGCATGGAAATCAAGGTCAACTTTCTCGACAATCTTCGGCTTGAAGCCAAGTTTGATGACTTCACCGTGGTCGCCGATCAGCCTATCCGCTATAAAGGCGATGGTTCGGCACCGGGTCCGTTCGATTATTTTCTGGCGTCGTCGGCGTTGTGTGCGGCTTACTTTGTGAAGTTGTACTGCCAAACGCGCGATATTCCCACCGATAATATTCGCCTGTCGCAAAACAATATTGTTGATCCGGAAAACCGTTACAACCAGATCTTCAAGATCCAGGTCGAGCTGCCAGCCGATATCTCCGCCAAGGATCGCCAGGGCATTTTGCGTTCCATCGACCGTTGTACGGTGAAGAAGGTGGTGCAGACCGGCCCTGAGTTTGTGATCGAGGAAGTCGACAGCCTTGACGCCAATGCCCAGGCATTGCTGATGCTGGACCCGGCGTCCGACGCCAGCACCTATATCGTCGGCAAGGATCTGCCGCTGGAGCAGACCATCGCCAACATGTCGGGGATTCTCGCCGGCCTGGGCATGAAGATCGAAATCGCCTCGTGGCGCAACATTGTCCCCAACGTCTGGTCGCTGCATATCCGCGATGCGCAGTCGCCGATGTGTTTTACCAACGGCAAGGGCGCGACCAAAGAAAGCGCCCTGGCTTCGGCGCTGGGCGAATTCATCGAACGCCTGAACTGCAACTTCTTCTACAACGATCAGTTCTGGGGCGAAGAGATCGCCAACGCGGCGTTCGTGCATTACCCGGACGAGCGCTGGTTCAAACCTGGCCGCAAAGATGCGCTGCCGGCGGAAATCCTCGACGGCTACTGCCTGGAAATCTACAACCCCGATGGCGAGCTGCGCGGCTCGCATCTGTACGACACCAACTCCGGCAATGAAGCGCGCGGCATCTGTTCGCTGCCTTTTGTGCGCCAGTCGGACGGCGAGGTGGTGTATTTCCCCTCCAACCTGATCGAAAACCTGTACCTGAGCAACGGCATGAGCGCTGGTAACACGCTGGCCGAAGCGCAGGTGCAATGCCTGTCGGAAATCTTCGAACGCGCGGTCAAACGCGAAATTCTGGAAGGTGAACTGGCACTGCCGGATGTGCCGCAGGAAGTGCTGGCCAAGTACCCGGCGATCCTCGCCGGCATTCAGGGCCTGGAAGAGCAGGGCTTCCCGGTGCTGGTGAAGGATGCGTCGCTGGGCGGGGAATTCCCGGTGATGTGCGTCACCTTGATGAACCCGCGTACCGGCGGCGTATTTGCCTCGTTCGGCGCGCACCCAAGCTTTGAAGTGGCGCTGGAGCGCAGCCTGACGGAACTGCTCCAGGGCCGCAGCTTCGAAGGCCTGAACGATCTGCCGCAGCCGACGTTCGAAAGCCACGCGCTGACTGAGCCGAACAACTTTGTTGAACACTTCATCGATTCCAGCGGTGTCGTATCGTGGCGCTTCTTCAGTGCCAAAGCCGACTTCGAATTCGTTGAGTGGGACTTCTCCGGCCAGGGTGAAAACTCCAACGCTGAAGAAGCCGCGACCTTGTTCGGCATTCTCGAAAGCATGGGCAAAGAAGCGTACATGGCGGTGTACGAGCACCTCGGTGCAACCGCCTGCCGCATTCTCGTGCCGGGCTATTCGGAAATTTACCCGGTCGACGACCTGATCTGGGACAACACCAACAAAGCCCTGTTTTTCCGCGAAGACATTCTCAACCTGCATCGCCTGGACGAGAGCGAGCTGCGCGCACTGGTTGAGCGTCTGGAAGAAAGCGAGCTGGATGACTACACCGACATCACCACACTGATCGGCATCGAGTTCGATGACAACACGGTCTGGGGTCAGTTGACGATTCTGGAGTTGAAGCTGCTGATCCATCTCGCCTTGCAGCAGTTCGAAGAGGCCAAGGAACTGGTGGAAACCTTCCTGCAGTTCAACGACAACACTGTCGAGCGTGGGCTGTTCTATCAGGCCCTGAACGTGGTGCTGGAAGTGCAGCTCGACGACGACCTGGAGCTGGACGACTACGCGTTCAACTTCCGCCGGATGTTTGGCGACGAGCGGATGGACGCGGTGATCGGCTCGGTGGACGGCAGCGTGCGCTTCTATGGCTTGACGCCTACGAGCATGAAGCTGGAAGGGCTCGACAGGCACCTGCGGTTGATCGACAGCTATAAAAAGTTGCACGCGGCGCGGGCCAAAACATTGGTTTGATTCCGCTAACTGCACTGACAAAAAAGCACCTTGGGTGCTTTTTTTGGTTCTTCACGCAATCCCGGGGAGCATGATCTTGAGGCTGGGCTGGGCTGGGCTGGGCTGGGCTGGGCCGGGCCGGGCTTCGGATGCGGGGATCCATTCCCTGCGGCGCCGCTGATGGCCCCTTCCGCCTTTACGGCGGCCTACTTTTTTCTTGGAAAAAGTAGGCAAAACCGCCTGCTCCTACATACGGCCCTACGCTGCGCTCCGGGTCCCTTCGCTCCGGTGTCCTCCAGGGGCATCGCGGCCTACGACTTGCTGCGCCAAGTCTACGGCTCGCGAACTTCGGCTAAGGCCGAAGGGTGCTG